>JASBSH010000229.1 GCA_030149025.1 Actinomycetales bacterium
GGGATTTCATGATCACCGCGTAGGGGGTTGGGTAGGGGGTTGCGTAGGGGTCGCCTACGGCCTGGCCGGGGCGGCGGAGGGCAGCTGGATGGTGAACTCCGCGCCGCCCAAGACGCTCCTGCCGACGGTGGCGCGGCCCCCGTGTGCCTCGACCAGACCGCGGACGACGTAGAGCCCGAGCCCTGTCCCGCCGCGCCGTCCGCCGCGCCAGAACTTGGTGAACACCATCCCGAACTGCTCCTCGGGGATGCCCTCCCCCGCGTCCTCCACGCGGAGCAGCACCCCGGGGCCCACACCATTCAAGTCCGCCGCGGTCACCGTGACCCGGACCTTGCCCTCGCCGTGACGAAGCGCGTTCTCCAGCAGGTTGGCGAGCACCTGCTCCAGGCGGTCGGGGTCGGCCCACAGCTCGGGCAGGCCATCGCGCTCCAGGCAGAGGTCGAACCGGCTCTCGTCGTGCCCAGACGCGACCAGCCGGCGCACCTGCCCCTCCACGAGGTCCGGCAGGTCGATGACCTGGCGCCGCACCTCCAGCCGCCCGGCCTCGATGCGGGAGATGTCCAGGAGCTCGGCGATCAGTCGCGTGACTCGGTCCGCGTCGGCCTCAACCGTGCTCAGCATCAGCCGCTTCTGCTCGTCGGTGAACTTCTCCCACCGCCTAAGCAGCGTGGCGGTGAACCCCTTCACGCTCGTGAGGGGCGACCGCAGCTCGTGGGCGACGGTCGAGATGAGGCCGGCGTGGTCGTGCTCCGCGCGGCGGCGTGACTCGGTGTCGCGTAGCTGCAGCACCACGCGCTCGACGGGTTCGGACCTGCCCGGACGGATGTACCTCGCCGTCACCAGCAGCTCCCGCGCGGGTGGGAGGATCAGCAGCCGCTCGCGGTGGCCGGTGCGGATCGCGAGGCCCGTCCACGGGTCGGTGCACTGCCACCAACGCCGGCCGCGACTGTCCTGCAGCGGAAGCGCCGTCCGGATGTCCTGACCGAGCACCGAACGTCTGTCCAGACCCGTCAGCCGCTCCGCGGCCGCGTTGAACTCGACGACTCGCGCGTCGGCGTCGGCCACGACGAGGCCGTCCGGGAGGTCATCGACGTCCATCCGGGGAGCGTAGACCGGCTAAGCCCTTCGATGGGCTCGCGCCGCCGCATACAGGCAGACCGTTGCGGCGGTGGCGAGGTTCAGGCTCTCCGCGCGCCCGTGCACCGGCACGCGGACGCTGGCGTCCGCGAGCGCGCGGTCCTGCTCGGGCAGGCCCCACGCCTCGTTGCCGAAGACCCAGGCGACCGGGCCCGCCAACGGGCCGTGGCCGGCGTCCGACTGGTCCTGCAGATCGTCCAGGTCGAGCTCGCCGGCGCCGTCCGCGGCGAGCACCGCGCAGCCGGCCTCCCGCAGCCGCGACGTCGCCTCGGCGAGCGGCACCCCGGTCACCACCGAGAGGTGGAAGAGGCTCCCCGCCGTCGAGCGAACGCACTTGGGGTTGTAGACGTCGACGCTCTCGGTCGTCAGGACGACGGCATCGGCACCGGCGGCGTCCGCGGCGCGGAGCACCGTCCCCGCGTTCCCCGGATCCCGCACGGCGGCGAGCACGGCGACCAGGCGCGGCCGCGCGTCGAGCACCCGCTTGAGCGGCACGTCCACCGGACGGCAGACGGCGACCAGCCCCTGCGGGGTCACGGTGTCGGCCATCTCGGCGATCACCTCGTCGGTGCACAGCCGGACCGGGACGCCGGCCACGCGCGCCGCGTCGACGATCTCCGGGTAGCGGTCGGTCGCCTGCTCGGTGGCGTAGAGGTCCTGCACGGCGCCGGCGGGCAGCGCCTCACGGACGGCCTGCGGCCCCTCGGCCAGGAACAGGCCGGCCCGCTGACGTGCCGAACGCCCGGCCAGCCGGCGCACCGCCCTCACCCGGTCGCTTCTCGGGTTGGACAGCACGCCCGCAGGCTCCGTCGACACCTGCGCTCGAAGTGTTGCTGCTCAGTTCAGCTGCTCAGGCTGCTGAGCCCTCACCGGCCACGGGCAGCGCGGCCTTGGCCTGCTGCACCAGCGCGGCGAAGGCGGCCTCGTCGCGGACGGCGAGGTCGGCGAGCATGCGCCGGTCGACCTCGATGCCGGCGAGGCGCAGGCCCTGGATGAGGCGGTTGTAGGTCATGCCGTTGGCGCGGGCCGCGGCGTTGATCCGCTGGATCCAGAGCCGGCGGAAGTCGCCCTTGCGCGCGCGGCGGTCACGGTAGGCGTAGACCAGCGAGTGGGTGACCTGCTCCTTGGCCTTGCGGTAGAGCCGCGAGCGCTGGCCCCGGTAGCCGCTGGCCTGCTCCAGTACCTCGCGGCGCTTCTTCTGTGCGTTGACTGCGCGCTTCACGCGTGCCATGTCTGTTACTCCTCGTTATCTCAGGCGATGCTCAGAGCCGGCTCACTTGCCGAGCAGCTTCTTCACGCGCTTGACGTCGGCGGGGGACGTGACGAGGTCCATCGCCAGACGGCGCGTCCTGGTGCTGGGCTTGCCCTCGAAGAGGTGCCGGCGGTTCGCCTGCTCACGCATGACCTTGCCGGACCCGGTGATCCGGAAGCGCTTCTTCGTGCCGCTGTGCGTCTTCTGCTTCGGCATGGCTGCCGTGTCTCCTCGTGCTCGTTCGGACCACCGGGGCGGTCCAGGTGGTGGTGCCCAGCGCTGCGCTGGACGTGGCGTGCTGGTCAGCCGGCCTGCGGGTGCTCCTGCGCGGCCTCGGTCTGCGCAGTGTTCTCAGCGTGCTCAGGCTGCTGAGGCTGCTCAGCGTGCTCAGCCGGCTCGTGGTACTCGGCCTCTGCGCCCGCGTCACCCTCGTGCCCGTGCCCGTGCCCGCGCTCGCGGCGCGGCTGGCTGCCCTTGCTCTTGGCTCGGGCCTCGGCCTTCGCCTCGGCCTTCTTCTTGTTCGGACCGATGACCATGGTCATGTTCCGGCCGTCCTGCAGCGGCGAGCTCTCCACGTAGCCGAACTCGCCGAGGTCGCCCGCGATCCGCTGCAACAGCCGGTAGCCCATCTCGGGCCTCGACTGCTCCCGACCACGGAACATGATCATGACCTTGACCTTGTCCCCGGCCTGGAGGAACTTCTCGGCCTGCGCCTTCTTCGTCGCATAGTCGTGCGGATCGATCTTCAGACGCAGACGGATCGTCTTGAGCACCGTGTTGGCCTGGTTCTTCCGTGCCTCACGGGCCTTCATGTCGGCTTCGTACTTGAACTTGCCGAAGTCCATGAGCTTGCAGACCGGAGGCTTGGCCTGGGGCGCCACCTCGACGAGGTCGAGGTCGGCCTCCTGGGCCAGGCGCAGTGCGTCCTCGACACGGACGATCCCGACCTGTTCGCCATTCGGGCCGACCAGACGCACCTCGGGGACTCGGATCCGGTCGTTGATACGCGGCTCGCTGATGTGCTGCTCCTGTCGTCGTGTTAGCCGTCTTCCACCGACAACGGGAAAGGCCCCCGTCGAAGGTCGCTCCGCGGGGGCCCGCCAACAGCGGCGTCACGCGGGTACCCGCGTACGCCGACCGATGGACCCGGCAACCTATCGGCCGCCCGGGTGGGAGGAACTCCGCTTCGCGTACCCGCCCCGCACCCGGTAGCACCGGTGACGGGACAGGTCGGTCCGTCTGAAAGGGTATCAGCATGTCCCCCGACATCCCGAACGAAGCGGATCACTCGATCGCCGCGCGTGACATCGCCGACGTCGCAGCCGTCGAGGTGATCACCACCGCCGCGGTCCACCTGATGAGTGCGGCAGCCGTGAAGTGCGGCCTGGCGGAGGACGCCGAGGAGGCGGGACACCTCGACCTCGCCGAGGCACGCATCCTGATCAACGCCCTCGCCGGATTGGTCACCTCCGCCGCTCCGGACATCGGCAACCAACACGCCCGGTCGCTACGCGACGGGTTGCGGAGTCTCCAGCTGGCCTTCCGGGAAGCCTCCGTCGTCCCCGACCCGCCGGGGCAGGGCCCCGGCGAGCGGCTCACCGGCCCGGTCAGCTGACCGGACACGATCGGGACGACGTCCCGCACCGACGCGACGCAGCCGACCGATTTCAGGGTGACGCCGGTCGGACCTTCAGTTCCAGGCTGTCCACCCGCTCGGCGACGACCGCCGACGCCGCAAGCCGCTGGGAGACAGCGCCTGTCAGCGCATCCAGACCGCTGCGGTCCAGGCCCGGTCTCACGGCCAGCACGACGCGCAGCTCGGCTCGCTCCCCCGGCTCACAGCTCACGTCCACGACCGGTTCGAGGACCAGGACGGCGTCACGCACGGCCGCGTGGACCTGCGGGTCGCGTGGGGCCGGCGTCCAGTCGTGGCCTTGCGCCAGCGCCCAGAGCGCGGGGCGCGGCAGGACCGCAGTGGCCGGTCCGGCGGGGTCGATCACCAGCAGGGAGCAGCCCTCGTCGACCGCGGAGAGCGCCGCCCGCCGGGACTCCACGGGGACCGGGCGGGCCGATGAGTCCCAGGCGGCCATCGTCTCGACGGAGGTGAACACCGGCAGCGCGGCCCGACCGTCGGGGGCCTTCAGCGTCACCAGAGCCATGTCGGCGCTCTTGTCAGCCTTCACTGCCCCGCGTTCGACCGAGACGGGTTCGCTCTCGCCCAGGACCGCCACCACCGGAACAAGGACGCGGGCACCTGCGAGAGCCGACAGGATCACCTGCGTGTCGCCGTCCTCGAGCGCCGTCACGAGCGCGCGGGGCGCGGTGCCGTCGTCGGACTCGAAGCCGTGCGGGGACAGGGTTCGTCCGGCCCACGGGACGCCGGCAGAGTCAGTCACGGCCGGCCTGCGACGTCCAGCGCCTCGGTCAGGGTGAAAGCGCCGGCGTAGAGGGCCTTTCCGACGATGGCGCCCTCGACACCGGCTGGCACGAGGTCGCGCAGGGCACGCAGGTCGTCCAGGCTGGAGACGCCGCCGGAGGCGATGACCGGCTTGTCGGTGCGAGCGCAGAACTGGTGCAGCAGCTCGGTGTTGGGTCCGCGGAGGGTGCCGTCCTTGGTCACGTCGGTGAGGACGTAGCGGGGGCAGCCGTCCGCCTCCAGCCGGTCGAGGGTCTCCCAGAGGTCGCCGCCCTCGGAGGTCCAGCCGCGGGCGGCGAGGGTGGTGCAGCGAACGTCGAGGCCGACCGCGATCTTCTCGCCGTGCTCGGCGATGACGCGTGCCGTCCAGTCGGGGTTCTCGAGCGCGGCGGTGCCGAGGTTGACGCGGGCGCAGCCGGTGGCGAGGGCGCGAGCCAGGGACTCGTCGTCCCGGATGCCACCGGACAGCTCGACGGCGACGTCGAGCCGGCCGACGACCTTTGCGAGAAGCTCGGCGTTCGAGCCGCGGCCGAACGCGGCGTCGAGGTCGACGAGGTGGATCCACTCGGCGCCGGCCTGCTGCCAGGCGAGAGCGGCCTCGAGCGGGTCGCCGTAGGAGGTCTCGGACCCGGCCTCGCCCTGCACGAGCCGGACGGCCTGGCCGTCGGCGACATCGACGGCGGGTAGGAGCTGGAGCCTGGTCACTCGTCCTCGATTCCTTGCTTGTGTTTCGTTGCAGTCACAGGGTTTTCAGCCAGTTGAGCAGGAGCTCGGCGCCGGCGTCCCCGGACTTCTCCGGGTGGAACTGGGTCGCCGACAGCGGGCCGTTCTCGACCGCGGCAATGAACGCGCCGCCGTGGTCGGACCAGGTGACGAGCGGCGCCTTGAAGCGGCTGTTCGGGTCGTGCACCGGGCCCTCCCAGCGGCGGACACCGTAGGAGTGGACGAAGTAGAACCGCTCGTCCTCGATGCCGTCGAACAGCGCGGAGCCCTCGGGGACGTCGACCGTGTTCCAGCCCATGTGCGGCACGACCTCGGCGTCGAGGCGCTCGACCACGCCGGGCCACTCCGCGAGCCCCTCGGTGCGGTGGCCGTGCTCCAGCCCCGTCTCGAACATGACCTGCAGCCCCACGCAGATGGCGAGGACGGGACGGCCACCTGCGAGACGGCGTCCGATCACCTCGTCGCCGTGCACGGCCTTCAGCCCGCCCACGACGGCGGCGAAGGCGCCGACACCGGGGACGACGAGCCCGGCGGCGTCCTTGGCCCGGCCGCGGTCGGCTGTCAGCTCGACGTCGGCACCGACCCGTTCGAGTGCGCGGACCGCAGAACGAACGTTGCCGGAGCCGTAGTCGAGGACGACGACACGGGGAGCAGACACGTCCTCAGCCTACGAGCCGGCTCTGCCGGGCCGGGCGGCGCGCCACATCGCCTTGAACGCACCGAGGCGGCCCGTGCCGGCGCTGCTCACGACACCGGGCAGCGCGGATGCGGGTGCGTTGCCGAGCAGGAGCGACTCCAGCGCGTCCGGCAGGGCCGAGAGCAGGAGCCCGGCCGGCGGGGTGTCCTGCAGAGCGCCGCCGCGCCACCGCTCAGCGGTGATCTGCCCCTGCTCGCGGACGAGCAGCAGCACGTCCGCCTGCCGCAGGACGCGGGACAGCTCGGCGACCGCCGTTGCGGGGTCGGTGCCGTGGTGGAGGACGGCGGCCACACCGGCTCCGGGGATCGGGACGACGTCCGCGTCGACCTTGATCGACGCCATGACGGCGGCACCGCGCGTCGCGTCCGCGAGCGGGGCGAGGAGGACGGCGCGTGGCTCGGCCTGTGGCTCGGTGGGTGGCTCGCTGGTCAGAGCGCCCCCTTGGTGCTGGGCACGCCGTGGACCCTGGGGTCGGGCGCGACGGCGGCGCGTAGCGCACGGGCGACCGCCTTGAACTGGGCCTCGACGACGTGGTGGGGGTCGCGCCCGGACAGCACGCGCACGTGCAGGGCGATCGCCGCGTGGTGCGCAAGGGTCTCGAAGACGTGCCGGGTGAGGGAGCCGACGTAGGCGACGCTGTGCGGTGAGACGCCGATGAGGACGTGCTCCTGCCCGGCCGGCTCTCCCGTGTGGACGCAGTACGGGCGACCCGACACGTCCACGACTGCCTGGACGAGGGTCTCGTCGAGGGGCACCGTGGCCTCGCCGAAGCGGGCGATACCCGCCTTGTCCCCCAACGCCTCTCGCAGCGCGTCGCCGAGGGCGATCGCGGTGTCCTCCACGGTGTGGTGGGCGTCGACGTGGACGTCGCCGGTGGCCTGGACCGTCAGGTCGATCAGGGAGTGCTTGGAGAGGCTGGACAGCATGTGGTCGTAGAAGCCGACACCCGTGCTGATCTCGCTCTTGCCGCTGCCGTCGAGGTGGACCTCGACGACGACCTTGGACTCCGACGTCGCCCGTTCGATGCGGGCTGTGCGGTTCGGGCGGTTGCTGCTCACGTTCTCTCCAGCTGGGTGACTGCCTCGAGGAAGGCGGTGGTCTCGTCCGGCGTCCCGGCGGTGACGCGCAGATGGTGGGGGATGCCGACGTCCCGCACGAGGACGCCGGCCTCAAGCAGACGCTCCCAGGCCGCGTGGGCGTCGTCCATCCCTCCGAAGAGCACGAAGTTGGCGTCGCTGGGCACCGGGTGCAGGCCGTGCCGCGGCAGCTCGGCGACGATCCGGTCCCGCTGGGCCTTGATCGCCTCGACGGTGGACAGCAGGACGTCGGCGTGCGCGAGAGCCGCGCGTGCGGCCGCCTGGGTCAGGGACGACAGGTGATACGGCAGGCGGACCAGTCGCA
>JASBSH010000230.1 GCA_030149025.1 Actinomycetales bacterium
GAGCACGCTGGACAAGGACCGGGTCCGGTTCTCCTGGGGCTCACCGGTCAGCACGTCGGCGACGAGCTCCGGGTCATCGTCTTGGGACACAGCACCGCGCCCGGTCCCTGTGAAGGGACCGGGCGCCGTGCCGAACCATCCCGCTACGTCATCGCATGTGCGGGGTGGGGCGGGCATTCCCGCTGACGCAAAACGAGACTCGAAGCGATCAGGCGATCCGCACCAGCTTCGCAGCGAACAGGTGCATGTCCGACACGTACACGTGGCCGCGCTTGGTGACCACCGCCGAGCCGGGGATCGTCAGCGACGTGGAGCCGACCACCACCTTCTTCTGCCCGTTCTTGGTCACCTTGGTCACCCGACCCTGCCCCTCGACGCCGGACGGGTCACCCGACGACAGGGCGCCCTCGACGGGCCAGATGCCTTTGACGCTCAGCTCGGTGACGTACAGGTTGCCCCACTTGTCGGTGGTGACGTCGTTGATGCCGCTGAACCCGGTGACGACCTTCTTCCCCGGGTTCACCGGGTTGTCCGGCGAGCCGTTGCAGCCGGCGTTCTTGGCGTTGGGGTCGACCCGCCACACGCCCGAGGAGTGCAACGGGAACGGGAAGCCGATGAGCTCGCTGACGTAGGCCTTGCCGTCGTTGCCCAGCACCACCCCGGTCGGCACGGTCTCGGCCGGGATCTTCGGCGGCAGCGGGCCCGTCTCCTTCAGCACCTCTGGCGGCACCTGGTCCGTGCCGACCACCTGGTCGGGGAAGCAGGCCACGGTGACTGCTCGGTCGTTCGGCCAGATCCGCAGCAGGTCGTTGCCACCGGCGTCCGCGACCAGAACGCTGCCATCCCGCAACGGTTCGAGGTCATAGGGGTTCGAGTTCCCCGGATCGTTTTCCAGGTCGTACGGGTCGGGGGACTTCGTCGTCTGGAACTGCCCGATGTCCAGCACGCGCTTGGTCTTGCCGTCCTTGTCGATCCGCCAGATCGTCGAGCTCTCGGTTCCGGGAGGTGGTGGGGCTCCTCCTTCCTCCGGACCGCCGCTCAGTCCGTAGATCACCCACGTGTCGCCGGTGGCGCTCTGGGCGGCATTGGCGGAACCGGGAGGCAGCGTCGCGATCGTCCTCAGACGCCCACGGTTCCGGCTGGCCTCGGTGAACTCCATCACCTTGACCTTGGGACCGCTGCTGTCGGCGAAGACGATCCTTCCGCCCCTGCCGATGTCCAGGTTCTTGACGACCCCGATGTCCAAGGGCAGCCGCTGCAGCGTGTCAGGGGCCGAGTCCTGCTTGCCGTCGGCGTTCGCCGCCGAGGCGCTCAGGACAAGACCGGCAGCCGTCGCCGGTACGCAGGCGCCCGCGATGAACACGCGCAGCGGCCGGCGCGGATCTCTGCGCCGGGTCCGGGTGGTAGTGGTCATGCGCCCTCCTTCGGCTCGGGCTCGCCCCGTCGGGCGAACCCGCGCAACGATTCCGCTCCGCCGTCACCGCCGCCAGACCCTGAGGGACTAGACACCCACGCCCGATACACCCGTTTGATGCGCGTGCCGGGCCATATCCCGCGACAGTGCATGACGTCGTCCCGTCCCTGCGTTGCTCACGAGACCGGTTTGCTCACGAGACCGGTTTGCTCACGAGACCGGGCGTTGACTGCCACGGTGGCGGTCCGGGCCGCGGGAATCGCCACCTACGCAGGCAACGCCCGATCGGTGAGCAAACACCCGATGCAAAACCCGGATCCGGACGACGACACGCACGTTCACGGGCGAAGGCCCGGTCCGCCTGTGCGAACCGGGCCTTCGTCATGCGGCTCAGATGCCGCGCGGCCTGCAGAATTGCAAGATCACGCAACCTTCAGGGGTGGTCAGCGCTCAGACGTGATGGAGCGCTTCCTCCCTCGCTGGCGCTCGGTCGTCAGCGCTCGACCTCGCCACGGATGAACTGCTCGACCTTCTCCTTGGCGATGTCGTCGGCGTACTGCTCGGGCGGCGACTTCATGAAGTAGGAGGACGCCGACAGGATCGGCCCGCCGATGCCGCGGTCGAGGGCGATCTTCGCGCAGCGGATGGCGTCGATGATCACGCCCGCGGAGTTCGGGGAGTCCCAGACCTCGAGCTTGTACTCCAGGTTCAGCGGCACGTCACCGAACGCGCGGCCCTCCAGACGGACGTACGCCCACTTGCGGTCGTCGAGCCACTCGACGTAGTCGCTGGGGCCGATGTGCACGTTGCGCTTGCCCATGTCGTGCTTGACGTTGCTCGTCACGGCCTGGGTCTTGGAGATCTTCTTGGACTCGAGGCGGTCACGCTCGAGCATGTTCTTGAAGTCCATGTTGCCGCCGACGTTCAGCTGGAACGTGCGGTCCAGGATGACGCCGCGGTCCTCGAACAGCTTCGCCAGCACACGGTGGGTGATCGTCGCGCCGACCTGGCTCTTGATGTCGTCACCGACGATCGGCACACCGGCCTCGGTGAACTTGTCGGCCCACTCCTTGGTGCCGGCGATGAACACGGGCAGGGCGTTGACGAAGCCCACGCCGGCGTCGATGGCGCACTGGGCGTAGAACTTCGCGGCCTCCTCCGAGCCCACCGGCAGGTAGCAGACCAGGACGTCGGCCCTGGTCTCCTTCAGCACGGCGACCACGTCGACCGGCGCGACGTCGGACTCCTCGATCGTCTCGAGGTAGTACTTGCCCAGCCCGTCGAGCGTGTGGCCACGCTGCACCGGGACGCCGAGCGGCGGCACGTCGCAGATCTTGATGGTGTTGTTCTCGCTGGCGGTGATTGCCTCGGAGAGGTCGAAGCCGACCTTCTTGGCGTCCACGTCGAACGCGGCGACGAACTCGACGTCCCGCACGTGGTAGTCACCGAACTGAACGTGCATCAGTCCGGGGACGGCGCTCGACGGGTCGGCGTCGGCGTAGTAGTGCACGCCCTGCACGAGGGACGCGGCACAGTTGCCGACGCCCACGATGGCGACGCGGACGGATGCCATCAGCTATCTCCTTCTCGGGTTGACTCACTCGGTCGGGTCCTGCGTGAACCGCTTCTCGGTTCGTCGGCGCGGCGGCGCTCGCTGTCGATCAGGTCGTCCAGCCAGCGGACCTCGCGCTCCATCGACTCCTCGGCGTGCCGCTGCAGCTCCAGCGTGTAGCGGTCGCGGCGCTCGCGGGTGCGGTGGGCCGCCTCATGCGCCTTCTCCAGCCGCTCCTGCATACGCGTTCGACGACCCTCGAGGATCTTCAGCCGCGTCTGCGCGTCGGTGCGGGAGAAGAAGGCGAAGTGGACGTCGAACTGCTCGTCTTCCCAGGCGGCGGAGCCTGATCCGGCGAGCAGGGAGGCGAAGCGTTCCTTGCCCTCGGCCGTGAGCTGGTACACGATCCGCCCCCGCCTGCCGGACAGCGCATGGGCAGGTCGTTCCTTGGCACGTTCGCCGTCCGACTCCCGGATCCACCCCTTCTCGAGCAGCATCTTGAGGCAGGGGTAGAGGGTGCCGTAGGAGAACGCCCGGAACGAGCCGAGCATGGCGTTGAGCCGCTTGCGCAGCTCATAACCGTGCATCGGGCTGTCCTGGAGCAGCCCGAGGACGGCGAGCTCGAGCACGTCACCACGACGGGCCATCGCTCAACTCCTCGGATTCCGTGCCGCTCTTCGCCGCTGACTACCGGTCACGGGCGCGGCCCGATGTATCGAACCGATAGGTCGGAAACATACGACCGCGGTGTACCACCGCGCAAATCGTCTTTACCCACGCTGCGGCGCACCACGCTCCCGCGGCGCACCACGCCGATCTCTGGTGGGTTCGCGGTGCACGCCGCGATCTCTGGTGGGTTTCCGGGGTCTCGATCCGCTTCGACACCACGAGAACCCACCAGAGGTCGGCGAGCGGAGGGTTACGAGCCGTCGATCGTCGCCGGCTCGTGGCCAGCGCCGCGGCCCGACGCCGACCCACTCGACGCCGCTCCACTCGACGCCGACCCACTCGACGCCGACCCACTCGACTGAGCGAACCGCTGCAGCAGCCCCTCGATGTCGACGCCGGTGGTGTTCTTGAGCAGCTCCATCGTCTGGACTAGGTTGTTGGTGACCTGCTTCGGCATGGCGCCGGCACCGTCGGTGGACACGACGGTCAGCTTGTCGATGGCCGCCATCGGCGCGGCGACCTCCTTGGCGACCTTCGGCAGCACCTCGACGAGCATCTGCAGGACGGCAGCCTCGTTGTACCGCGCGAACGCGGCCGCCCGCTGGTTCATCGCCTCGGCCTCGGCCTGACCGGTCGCCAGGATCGCGCTCGCCTGCGCCTCACCCTCTGCGCGAAGCGCGTCGGCCTCTGCGACACGGCGTGCCTTCTCGGCCTCACCGCGCTTCAGACCCTCGATCGCCTCCGCCTCGGCGAGCGCCGACCGCCGAGACTTCTCGGCCTCACCGGTGAGCCGGGCCTCCTCGGCCTTCGCCTGCGCAGCCGCGATGGATGCCTGGCGACGCGCGTCGGCCTCGAAGACCTCGGCGTTCCGGCGACCCTCGGCCTCCTGCTCGACGCGGTACCGCTCGGCGTCCGCGGGCTTGCGGACCTCCGTGTCCAGCTGACGCTCCTTCAACGCCGCCTGCCGCACGGCGACCTTCTCCTGCTCGGTCAGGATGGCCTGGTCCCGGTCGGCCTGGGCGAGCGGACCGGACGCCGCGGCGTGCGCCGATGCCGCGTCCGTCTCGGACTTGATCTCCGCCTGCCGCAGCGCCAGCTGCCGCTGCGCGACAGCGATCTCCTCCTCCGCCTTGATCCGCGCCTGCTCCGCAGCCCGACGGGCCTCCGCCTCGGCGATCGCGGCGGTCTGCCCGACGCGAGCGGCCTCCGGCCGGCCGAGGTCGGAAAGGTAGCTGCCGTCGTCCGTGATGTCCTGGATCTGGAAGGTGTCCAGCACCAGGCCCTGCCCGGTCAGCGAGGTCTCGGACTCGTCCGCCACGCGTTGGGCGAACGCCGCGCGGTCGCGGATGATCTGCTCCACCGTGAGGCCGCCGACGATCGAGCGCAGCGAGCCGGCCAGCGTCTCCTGGGTGAACGTCTCGATCTCGTCCTGCTGGCTGAGGAAGCGCTGGGCGGCCGCACGGATCGAGTCCTCGTTGCCGCCGACCTTGACGATCGCGACGCCGTCGAGGTTCAGCTTCACGCCCTGCCCGGACACCGCGCCGCGGATCTGCACCATGATCCGGCGACTGGACAGGTCCATCACGTGCAGCTTCTGCACGAACGGCACCACGAACACGCCGCCGCCCATGACGACCTTCTGCCCGGACAGGTCGGTGGAGACCTGACCGGTCTCGATGTTGCGCACCGCCTTGCCCTTGCGGCCGGTGACGATGAACGCCTCGTTCGGCCCCGCGACCTTGTACCGCTGGGTGATCACCGCCGCGATCAGCACGATCAGGACGACGATCCCCACGACGGCGAGCAGGGATGGTGAGATCAGGTCCACTTCGTTTCCCTCGAGTTCCTATGACATGGACGGCGACACGCAGGTTTCGTGGTCGGGTTCGGCTTGCTCTTCGGTCAGGACGGGTCGCTGCTCAGGATCGCCGCTCCACCTGGACCGACGTGGGTGACAGGACGGCGGTCACCGTGACGGGGGTGCCTGCGGTCAGCGGCTCGGTGGCACGGGCGTTCAGGGTGGTGATGTGCCCGGCGACGACGACGCTGACCTGGCCGAACCCGTCGGCGGGCACGGCGCTGATCACGCTGCCGCTCTGCCCGACGAGCGCGGACGACCGGACGGTGGCCTCGTCGCCGCCCTTGCTCAGGTAGCTGGTGCCCCAGCCGGCGAGCCCGCCGACGAGGACGCCGGCGCCGAGCCCGGCGGCGATCGCCAGGCCGCTGGAGTCGGTGCTGTTCATGGTCAGTGCCCCGACGAAACCGAACGCGGCGAGGAACCCGGACACGGCCGCGCCGGAGAACAGGTCTCCGCCGATGCCCTCGAAGATGCCGTCGAAGAACTCCCCGGCGACGAGGGACACGAGCAGCAGCACGATCCCCACGCCGCCGATGATCATGAATGCGAGCACGCGGCCCCCCTTCGACGCCCCCAGAATGTGCACAGAATGCGCAGGTCCGCCGATCCTAGGCGACCCGCCCCCTCCATGGTGATCATGAAATCCACCCACCACCCTCGCCACCCCGGCCGTGATCATGGGATCGCGCCACCACCCCCACTCATATTGGGCTGATCATGAAATGCCGGTTCGCCCAGGACGTGGCGCCTTGTCGGTAGGGGCGTGGCTGTGAGCGGGCTCCCGAACCTCAGCGCCGAACAAGCGGGGCTGGCGCTGGGGTTCTGGCAGGCCGGCCGCGACGCTTACCAACACGGAGGAGGTGGCATGACAAGGCCCCGCGACCCGAGGGTGCTTGCACCACATCGAGCTGTGGGTGCCCGATATGGACCGCGCCACCTTGAGCTGGGGATGGCTGTTGGAGGAGCTCAGCTACCAGCCGTTCCGAGATTGGCCTGGCGGCCGCAGCTGGCTCCTTTCGCCGACCTACATCGTCATCGAGCAGTCGCCGGAGATGCTCCCCGGCGACCACGAGCGCAC
>JASBSH010000252.1 GCA_030149025.1 Actinomycetales bacterium
GAGACCGGCAAGTCGGCGGTGGCCCTCGGAGTGCTCGAGCAGCTCGCGCGGCGGGTGAGCCGGGTGGCGGTGTTCCGACCCATCGTGCGCGCCGGGACGAAGCCCGACTACGTGCTGGAGATGCTGCTGCGGCACGGCAGCGTGTCGCTCACCTACGAGCAGGCCGCCGGGGTCACGTACGACGACGTGCACTCCGACGGTGAGGCGGCGCTCAGCCGCATCGTCGAGCAGTTCCACGCGATCGAGCAGGACCACGACGCCGTCGTGGTGGTCGGCAGCGACTACACCGACGTCGGCACACCTACCGAGTTCTCGTACAACGCCCGGATCGCGGCGAACCTGGGTGCGCCGATGATGCTCGTCGTACGCGGTGCCGACCGCACCCCCGCCGAGGTGCGCACGTTCGCGGAGATGGTCGCGGGCGAGCTCAGTACCCACTACGCGGGGCTGTTCGGGGTGCTCGTGAACCGCGCGGACCAGGCCGAGATCGGGGCTGTGCTGAAGCAGCTCGGGGCGTCACCGCTCATCGGCGAGGACCGCGCCTACGCCCTGCCCGACGATGCCTTCCTCACCGCACCGACCGTCCGCGACCTGATGGAGGCCTGCAACGGCCGGCTCGTGAGCGGTGACCCCGACCTGCTGATGCGCGAGGCGATGGGCATGGTCGTGGCCGGGATGACCATGCCCAACGTGCTGGCGCGGTTGATCGACAACGGTGTCGTCATCACGCCGGGCGACCGCGGCGACGTCGTGCTCGGCGTGCTCATGGCGCATGTGGCACAAGGCTTCCCGTCGCTCGCCGCGGTCGTGGTCAACGGCGGCTTCGAGCTGCACGAGCAGGTGCGCCGCCTCATCCAGGGCATCGCCTCGCCGGTGCCGATCATCGCGACGGACGGCGGCACCTACGACACGTCGGTCGCGCTCGCCTCCGCACGTGGCCGGTTCACCCCGGACGCGGACCGCAAGATCGAACGCGCGCTCGCGCTCTTCCGGGAGAACGTGGACGGCGACACCTTGCTCGACCGCTTGGACGTGTCACACAGCGACGTGGTCACCCCCCTCATGTTCGAGCACGCCCTGCTCGAACGCGCCGGTTCTCGTCGGCAGCACATCGTGCTGCCGGAGGGTGACGAGGAACGGATCCTCCGTGCGGCCGAGCTGCTGCTCCGCCGAGGTGTCGCCGACCTGACGCTGCTCGGGGACCCCCAGCTGATCAACGTCAAGGCCGCCCAGCTGGGTGTCGACATCCGGGAAGCCAAGCTGCTGGACCCGCACGCCGGTGAGCTGCGCGATGAGTTCGCCGAGGAGTACGCGCGCCGTCGTGCCCACCGCGGGGTGACCCCGGAGACGGCTCGCGACATCGTCGTCGATGTGTCCTACTTCGGGACGATGATGGTCGAGCTCGGGTACGCGGACGGGATGGTCTCCGGCTCGGTTCACACCACGGCGCACACCATCCGGCCTGCGCTGGAGATCATCCGCACCGCTGACGGTGTCGACACGGTCTCGAGCGTGTTCTTCATGTGCCTGCCGGACCGGGTGCTCGTGTACGGCGACTGCGCGATCATCCCGGAGCCCACCACCGAGCAGCTGGCCGACATCGCCATCTCGTCCGCCGCGACGGCAGCGGCCTTCGGGATCGAGCCACGGGTGGCGATGCTGTCCTACTCGACCGGGGCGTCCGGATCCGGCGCGTACGTCGAAAAGGTGCGGCAGGCCACCGAGCTCGTCCGACGCCGCGCCCC
>JASBSH010000255.1 GCA_030149025.1 Actinomycetales bacterium
GGCGCCCGAGCCGTAGGACTCGAACAGCGTGACGACCGGGCTGCTGCCGCTACCGGGTTCGGACGGCGGGTCTGACACGGCTGCCTCCTCCGGGCGAGGTGGGGTGCTCAGCCTGCCCCGGGGAGTGCGGGTGCCGCAAGCGGTTGTCACCCCCGATGCATCCCACCTACCTTGACCGCCATGAACCGGCGGCCTGGCACCGCCAAGGCGGTCACCATCTACGACGTGGCCCGTGAGTGCGGGGTCGCGGCCTCGACGGTGTCACGGGCCTTCTCCCGGCCCGGTCGGGTGAACCCGACGACAGCCGAGCGCATCCGCGAGGCGGCCGAGCGACTCGGCTACCACACCAACCCGCTGGCGAGGGCCGTCACCACCGGCCGCACGTCGATGATCGGCCTGGTGATCCCCGACATCACCAACCCGGTGTACTTCCCCGTCATCAGGGGAGCCGAGGCGGCCGCGACCGAGGCCGGCTTCGTCCTTCTCCTCGTGGACACCCAGGAGTCGGCGCGCAACGAGCGGGAGGGGATCGAGCGGGCCCTGCCCATGGTGGACGGCCTGCTGCTGGCCGGGACCCGGATGTCCGACGCCTCCGTCCGGGTGATCGCGCAGCAGACCCCGGTGGTGGTGTGCAACCGGGTCGTCACCGGCGTCCCGAGCGTCGTCCCGGACAACGCACGGGGCATCCGGCGGGCGATGGAGCACCTCGGCTCCCTCGGTCACCGGGCGATCACCTACGTGGCTGGGCCGGAGGCGTCGTGGGCGGACGGGATGCGCTGGCGGGCGGTCCGCGAGGCGGCCCTGGAGCTGGACCTCCGAGCGGTGTTGGCGGGCCCGTTCCCGCCGACGGTGTCGGGTGGCAGCAGCGCCGTCGCGAGCCTCCGGCGGCAGCAGCCCACCGCCGTGATCGCGTACAACGACCTGATCGCCATCGGCCTGCTGCGTGGCCTGGCAGCCGAAGGTGTCCGGGTCCCGGCCGACGTCAGCGTGGTGGGCTTCGACAACATCTTCGGGTCCGACTTCTGCACGCCCGCGCTCACCACGGTGGCGGCCCCGATGCGCGCGCTCGGCAGCGAGGCGCTGACCCATCTGGCGGCGCAGATCGCGGGAGCAACACCCCACGTGAGCCGCCCGGTCACGCTGCCCGCGAAGCTCGTCGTGCGCGACTCCACGGCTCGACCCGGACGCCGTCGGGCCAAGATCTGAGGGACTACCGCTGACCCCTGCGATGGTGGAGGATCAGCTGGCATGAGTCACGAAGCCAGGACGTTTCCCGACGAGGCGCTCGACTACGCCTGCCGGATGGCGCGTCTGGACCTGCCGCCCGAGCGCCGTCCCACTCTCGGCGGCGCGATGGAGGGCATCTACGCGTTGATCGACCGGTTGGACGGCGTGGACCTGGGCGAGACGCCGCCCGCGACCGCGTTCGACCCGAGATGGCGGTGAGGCCCTGATGGAGCCCTACGAGCTGGATCTGACCGAGGCAGCCCGGCAGATCCAGGAGAAGAAGCTCGCTCCCACCGAGCTGCTGGACTCCTGCCTGTCCCGCCTGCAGCAGGTCGAGCCGCTGATAGGCGCGTTCGCGTGCGTCACCGACGAACAGGCGCGGGCCGCCGCGAAGCAGGCGGATCGCGAGGTGGCGGCCGGCGGCTACCGGGGGCCGCTGCACGGCATCCCGGTCGGCATCAAGGATCTGTACGACACGGCCGACGCGCCCTCCACCTCCAGCTCCAAGGTGCGCGAGGGATTCATCCCGGAACGCGATGCCGCCGCAGTGGAGTCGTTGCGCCGTGCTGGGATGGTCGTGATCGGCAAGACGCACACGCATGAGTTCGCCTACGGCGGCATCACCCCGACCACGCGGAACCCGTGGGACACGACCAGGATCCCCGGAGGGTCGAGCGGTGGTTCCGGCGCTGCCGTGGCGGCGGGTGTGTGTCTGGTCGGGATGGGCACGGACACGGCCGGTTCGATCCGCATCCCCGCCGGCCTGTGCGGTACGGTCGGCTTGAAGCCCACCTACGGCCGGGTTTCGCGGCGTGGCATCGCGTCCCTGTCGTGGTCGCTTGACCACGCCGGCCCGCTCACCCGCAACGTCCGCGACGCTGCCCTGGTGCTCGCGGCGGTCGCAGGGTTCGACCCGGCGGACCCGGCGACGGTGGACGTGCCGGTCC
>JASBSH010000265.1 GCA_030149025.1 Actinomycetales bacterium
GTGCGATCGCGCTCGCCTCTTCTGCTCACTGCTAGCAAGGCGCGGGTGCCGGCGAGAGCCGGAGGTCGGCGCCCCTCGACTCGTCTTGATGATGAGGGCGTCGGTTAACGACACGCCATGCGCCGCCACTTTGCGGGGAAGTGGCCGTCCACTGGCCGGTCCGAGGGGCAGAAATCTGGGCCTCCCGGCATGAATGTGGCTCTCAGCCGCTGGGAGCGGTTGGTCGTTCGTGGGGAAGCACGTGGGTGATCGGGCCCACGGTCAACATGATGAGCGCCAGCGCGGCGCGTGAGGAGTGGAAGCCGTAGGCCCTGTTGACGATCATCCGCACGCGGCGGTTGAGCGCTTCGTGCCGGGCGTTGTTCACGCCGAGCCGAACCGCAGCCAGGATCCCGGCCCGGTGCCTGCGGATGGTCCGGGCCAGGGTCACGAACGGCTTCAGCCCGCTGCGGGAGGCGCGGGAGCAGAACCGGTCGAGCAGGTAGGCGACCTCGGCCTCCTCGAGGTCGCCGCCCCGCCGGCGCAGCTTGCGCAAGGTGGCGGCCTGGTAGTCGGTGAGATCGGTGGGGTTCTTCAGCAGCGCCCAGCGGGCGCCCTTGAACCGCTTGGCCACCGACTGGTCGGGGAGCTGTCGCAGCTCGTTCCACACCTGCCGACGCACCACGTCCAGGGCCTTGGTGGCTAGGGCGACGACATGGAACGGGTCATAGCAGATCACCGCCTTGGGGGCGTGACCATCCTTGCCGACGGACTTGGCGTAGCCGGCGGACATGTCCATCGACACCGCGGTGATCGTCCTCGACCGCTCCGTGCCGAGCTCGTCGAAGAACCCGTCCAGGGTGGCGGTGTCGCGGCCGGGGGCGCCCCAGACCACCTGGTTGGTGCGGTGGTTGGAGACCAGGGTGAGGTAGTTGTGCCGCTTGCGCCATGACACCTCGTCCACGCCGATCTCGAACAGCGACTCCAGGCGGTTCGGGTCCAGGCCGTCGTCCATCACTCGGGTAATGACCCGGCCGACGGTGTCCCAGTCGATGCGCACCAGCCGGCAGATCGTGGTCTTGTCCGCGGTGGTGGCCAAGAACCCGACCAGGTCCTCAAAGTCCCGGGTGAACCGGGAGCCGGCTCGGGCGAACGGGACGCCCTCGGTGCGCACCCCGTGGGTCGGGCACACCAGCCGGCGCAGCCGGGCCCGCACCTCCAGCCGCCACACCCCCAGGTCCAGGTGCCGCCAGGTCGAGTCCACCGGCCGGGTGTCGTGACGAGACCGGGTCGTGTAACCGCAGTCGGGGCAGACCAGCCGCCACCGGCGCAGGGCCACCGTGACCGCCACCCGGTCGGCCTCGAAGCTCACCTGGCGCACCCAGATCCCGGGCAGACGCAGCAGGCGAGAGAATGCAGCAGTGACACGCACGGGCGACCGTCCTCGGTTCGGTTGGCTTTCAGCAGCTCCGAACCTACGGCCCCGTGCGTGTCACCCCACGAACACCGCCGGCGCATTGAACCAACGGCAGGCTGACCCCGTCAGCCTGCGATAGACGCCCCCCGAGCAGCCGGCGTGTCGGGGTCAATGCCGGCCCGACAGGGCCGTCCCGCAGGGACCGCAGCGAAGCGGAGGGCCTTGACGCCGACCCCTGAGCCGACTGCTACCTCTCCGGCGACACCGATTCGCCTCACCCTGCAAGGGCTCCTCCGATCACCGTTCCGCCATCGGTAGCCACATCGATGCCGGGAGAGCCGGATAATCCACCGCATGCCTGCCCTGCACCTGTGGGTCCGGTCCGAGGTCCGCGAGACCGAGCGCCGCGCGCCCGTCGTACCCGCCGACGTGCGGCGCCTCGTCGATGCCGGCGCCTGCGTCACCGTGGAGGAGTCGCCGCAGCGGGCCTTCCCGGTCGAGGAGTACGCCGAGGCCGGGGCGGCGGTGGCGCCCTCGCACTCGTGGCGCTCGGCTCCCGAGGCGGCCTACATCCTGGGCATCAAGGAGCTTCCCGACGAGCCCGCCGCCCTGCGGCACCGGCACGTCTACTTCGCCCATGCCTTCAAGGGGCAGGACGGTGCCGCGCAGACCCTGGAGCGCTTCCGGCGGGGCGGCGGCGAGCTGCTGGACGTGGAGTACCTCACCGACGACCACGGCAAGCGGGTGGTGGCCTTCGGCTACTGGGCCGGGTACGTCGGCGCCGC
>JASBSH010000277.1 GCA_030149025.1 Actinomycetales bacterium
TGGGCCTCGGCCACCTGCTCTGCGCTGTCGCCCAGCAGGGTCACGGGCGTGCCCCACGGGATGAGCCAGCCCAGGTAGGTGACGAACTGGCCGTCGAGGCCGAAGTTCAGCGTGCCGGCGACGTGCCCGGCCGCGAAGGCCTGCCGGTTGCGCAGGTCCACGACCCACTCGCCCGCCTCGATGCTGCGCCGAAGCTCGTCCGCGTCCGCGCGCTGCGGCGGCGTCAGGTCGGGCGCGTCCGGGCCCGCCAGGTTGGCCGGACCCATGTGCGCGTAGTAGGCCGGGAAGGCGTCGAGCCCGGCGAGCAGGTCGCGGACGTAGTCCTCCTCGTCCTTCGTCAGGGCGGGGTTGGATCGCCGTTCCGCGCCGATGGTGCTCGCGCTGGTCGAGTTGCCGGCCGAGTCACTGGCCGAGCAGAAGCTGCCGAACCCGTGCGTCGGGTAGACGGCCGTCTCGTCGGGCAGCTCCTCGGCGAGCCGGCGCGCGCTGCGCCACTGAGAGCGGACCAGGGTGGCGGTGTGGTCGGGGCCGAGCAGGTCCGGACGGCCCGTCGACCCGTACAGCAGGGAGCCGCCGGTGAAGACCGCCACGGTGTCGCCGTTCGACTCCAAGGCGTAGGACAGGTGGGTGTGGGTGTGGCCCGGGGTGTGCACCGCGCGGACCGACATCGTCGGGCTCACCTCGACCACGTCACCGTCCCGGACACCGACGCGGTCGAAGTTGACCGGGTCGTCGGCGCTCAGCAGGTACTGCGCCCCCACCTCGCGGGCCAGAGCGAGGCCCCCTGTGACGTAGTCGTTGTGGACGTGCGTCTCGAACACGTGCGTGACCCGGACGCCGGCCCGCTCGGCCAGGTCGAGAACGCGGTCGTAGTCCCGCTGGGGGTCGAAGACCACCGCGACCTCGCCGTCGTGGGCGAAGTAGCTGCGGTCGCCGAGGCCCGGGGTCTCGATGGTCAGGATGTTCAGCATCAACGGTTCACCTCCACACGAGCACTAGGACGGTCGCCGGTCACAACCGGATGGCCGGCCTGGATCCAGCCCTCGGTGCCGCCCGCGACACTGATGGCCTCGATGCCGTTACGGCGCAGGTACAGGGTCGCCTGAGCACTGCGGCCGCCGGAGTGGCAGATGAGGTAGACCGGCTCATCCTGGGGGATCTCCTCCATGCGCAGCGGCACAAGGCTGAGGGGGATGAGCGCCGCGCCCGGCACGTGGCCCGACCTGTACTCGTCGGGCTCCCGCACGTCGATGACGTGCGCGCCGCCCGCGTGGGCGGCGGCGAACTGCTGCAGCGAAATCTCGAAAGACATGTGTTCTCCGTTGCTCTGGGGCTGCATCATTGCTCCAATATACCCCTAGGGGTACTGACGTGGGCAACAGATGAACCCGCAGATCTCTTCCCGCGTCGTGAAACAGCCGGCTGAACGGTCCTAGAGAGCCTCGTCGCCCACGTCGTCGGCGAGGTCGCGCAACATCTGCACCGCGTCGTCCACGACGCCCGAGTCGTCGGACTGCACACCATGCAGCAGCCACCGCGCGAGCGCGAGCTCACCGGCCAGCCGCGCGCGGTCACCGAGGCTGCGGTCCGGCTCCACCGTCCGGGACACGGCATACGCCTCGAGCACGGAGTCCAGTGCGTCCTCGTCCGCGCCGACCGCCACCCACGCCAGGTCGTCGGCCGGGTCGGCGACCTTCGCCTCCCCCCAGTCGATCATCCCGACGACGTCACCGTCCTCGACGAGCACGTGCTCGGCCACCAGGTCGCCGTGGGTGAGACAGCTCTGGAACCGCCAGCGGCCGACGTCCTCGAGTG
The DNA here is from genome assembly GCA_030149025.1 of Actinomycetales bacterium. GTDB lineage: Bacteria > Actinomycetota > Actinomycetes > Actinomycetales > BWSM-131 > BWSM-131. The sequence continues at coordinate 1,816 of JASBSH010000277.1, forward strand.
CCTTTTCCCAGCGGGTCAGCAGCGCCGTAGGCACGTGACCGGTCCCAGCCGCACGGTCCAGCTCGGCCATCCTGCGCTCGCGGTACTCCCCGGCCTCGTAGACCGGCAGGCCGGTGTCCTCGACGAGGGAGCGGTCGACGTCGTGCAGCGCGGCCAGGGCCTTGCCCAGTCGTGCCGCCAGTCCCGGCCCGGGAGCCAGCTGACCTGGGTGCAGCGGCGACCCGGGCAGGTATCGGTAGACGACGCACCGACCGCCCTCGGGCAGGGGGGCGGTGCCGGCAGGGTCGGGCACGGCGAACGGCAGGCCCTGAACCTTGCGCAGCCCGGCCAGCAGCTGCAGCTCCGACTCGAGCAGGGCGCCGGCGGTCGTGCGTCGCGGTGCACGCACGGTCCACCGCCGGTTCTCGTCGTCCTTGACGACAGCGACGTCGAAGTCGCCACCGGCGCCCTGCATCCGAGCCCCAACGGGCTTCAGCCCGCGGACGGCGGCACTGGCGAGCGCGGCCATGACGAAGGGGGAGCGTGGCACGGCGTCCACCGTAGGGCACGAAAGGCGTTCCCCTACGGTGGACACATGCACCCGCGGCTGCTCGATCTGACGCTGTCGCGTTCCGTGCTCGACCGCGCCGCGGGCCGCCGTCGCGACCCCGACCTTCTCAAGCACCTGTGGGAGGACCCGCGTACCCGCGTACTGCGGATCGGCGACGCGCGCGTCCCCGTCACGGGGCCGGACGACGCCCCGCAGCTCGACCTCGTCGCTCCCGACGCGCTGGGCTCGCCGCCGACCGGGACGTGGGTCTTCCTCGGCCAGGACCTGGACGGCGTCCCGCACGTCGCGGTGGAGGTGCCGCAGGAGGCGGGTTGGCTGGGACTGCGTCAGCTGGGCGAGAAGCTGGGCGACCTGGCCGCGGGGGAACTCACCCTCGCCGTCGCCATGACGGGGTGGCACGCCACCCACACCCACTGCCCGCGCTGCGGCACGCCCACTGAGGTGGTCGAGGGCGGCTGGTCGCGGCGCTGCCCGGCGGACGGCAGCGAGCACTACCCGCGCACCGACCCGGCCGTGATCATGACGGTGGTCGACGACGACGACCGGTTGCTGCTGGGCCACAACCCGTTGTGGCCGGAAGGTCGCTTCTCCACCCTTGCCGGGTTCGTCGAACCCGGCGAGCCGCTCGAGGCGGCGGTGCGACGCGAGGTCTGCGAGGAGGTCGGCATCAGCATCGGCGACGTGGAGTACCTCGGCTCCCAGCCGTGGCCGTTCCCCTCGTCGCTGATGCTCGGCTTCATCGCTCGCGCCGTCACGACCGAGATCCTGGTCGACCGCGACGAGATCGCCGAGGCGCGCTGGTTCACCCGGGAGGAGCTGAAGGCCGAGGTGACAGCGGGACGCGTGCTGCCGCCGTCCGGGTTGTCGATCGCAAGGCGCCTGATCGAGCACTGGTACGGGGGACGGCTGGACGACGGCCCGCGCGTCTGGGGGTGACCGTCGGCCACGCGCACTAGTGTCGCCACGTGACCGAGCCGCTCGACGTAGCGCCGGTGCAGGAGCCGGCCCAGCAGTCGCGTGAGCCGTTGCTGCCGCGCGCCCTCCTCGTGCTCCTCGGCCTGGCAGCCACGGTGCTGGTGGTGGCCGGCATGCGGAGCGTCGCGGGCATCATCGCGCCGGTGTTCCTGGGCTTGACCCTGGTGATCACCGTGCACCCGTTCCAGCGGTGGATGATCCGGCACGGCGTGCCGGCCTGGCTCTCCGTGACCATCAGCCTGCTGCTGCTGTACGTCGTGCTGCTGGGTCTGGTCACCGCCCTCGGCGTCTCGGTGGCGCGGCTCGCGCAGATCCTGCCCGACTACACCGACCAGTTCACAGCGTTGTACGACGACATCTCGCGCTGGCTGATGAGGGCGGGCGTGAGCAACGACCAGATCCAGAACGCGCTGGGCAGGCTGGACCTGTCGAGCGTGTTCGGGTTGGTGCAGACGTTCCTCAACGGGCTGATCGGCGCGACCTCGAACTTCATCTTCCTGCTCACCGCGATGGTGTTCCTCGCGACGGACTCCGCCGGCATCCCGCAGCGTCTCGAACTGGCTGCCCGATCCCGGCCGCAGTTGGTCGCGGCGATGAGCTCGTTCGCCAGCGGGGTGCGCAGCTACTGGCTCGTGTCGACGCTGTTCGGGTTCATCGTCGCCGTGTTGGACACCGTGGCGCTCTACTGGCTGGGCATCCCGCTGGCGCTGCTGTGGGGGCTGCTGTCGTTCATCACGAACTACATCCCGAACATCGGCTTCGTCCTCGGGCTGGTCCCGCCCGCGCTGCTCGCGCTGCTGGAGGGCGGCCTCGGCAAGCTGATCGCGGTGATCGTCGTCTACTCCGTCCTGAACCTCGTCGTGCAGACCATCATCCAGCCGAAGTTCACCGGCGACGCGGTCGGGCTCACCATCACCATGACGTTCCTGTCACTGGTGTTCTGGGCGTGGGTGCTCGGCCCGCTCGGGGCGCTGCTGGCCCTGCCGATGAGCCTGTTCGTCAAGGCGGTGCTGATCGACGCCGACCCACGGGCACGGTGGGTCAACGCCTTCATCGCCAGCAACCCGCATCGAACCCTGGGTGGTGAACCGCAACCAGCGGTCAGTCCGCCGCCGCCCCAGGCCCGCGCCTAGCGGACCTGCCGCCGGTGGACCGCCGCGGGCAGAGCGCGGCGCCGCAGCAGCACGTCGTCGAGCACCAGCGTGAGCCCGGCGCCGACGAGCCACACGTCCTTGGCCAGGGAGATCCCCGCCTCGGTGGGCCGGACGCTGCCCTCCTGCCGCATCCCCGGCGTGCGCAAGTACATCGTCATCAGCCCACCGCCGAACGCAGCCAGCGCGGCGCCGGCCAGCACGGACGGTATGAAAGGCGCCATCAACGCTGCGCCAAGGGCGATCTCGGTTCCCGACAGCAGCTTCGCGAACTGCGTCGAGTCCATCTGCTTGAGCGGCGACGGCAGTGTTGTCGACGCGAACCCGTGGATGCCCTGGGCCGCCTCACCCTCCAGTCCCCGCTTCCCGAGTCCGGAGTTGAGGATGTACGCGCCGGTGGCCAGACGAAGTGGAAGGTGGCTGAGCTTCATGCCCTCCATCGTGGCCACCAACCGCCGGTGGCGCGACCGGAAGAGGCCAGGCAGAGGCTACGTGGCGCCGTCCAGCACCAGCGCCGGATGGCTCGGCCGGTCGAACCGCACCACGAGGTCGGCGCGTTGCGCGGGCCACGTCTCCTCCACGTACCGGTGCCAGGCGCCGGTGACGCGAGCGCAGTCGGCGTCCGGCAGCCGACGCGCCAGCGCGGCGTCGCTGACCTGCAGGTGCACGGACAGGTCGAACGCGTCCGCGGTCTCCCACCGCAGCAGGAACGGTCCGGTCACGATCAGGACCGAACCCGGGACGGCGACACGCACCTTCCCGCGTGTGCTGCGGTCGGTCTGTGGATCCCAGAACGTGGACAGCCAGGTCAGGTGGGCACCGTCGGCCTCGGGGCCGAGCGGGTCCAGCACCTCCCGCCGCAGGGCGAGGTGGTCCACCCAACGCTCGTAGCCGGCGTCCGGGTCGCTCGTGCCGTGCTCGAGCCGCACCGATCGCGGCCGAAGGAAGTCCTCGCACGAGACCCGCAGCACCGGTCGCCCGGCCGCCTCGACGCACTGGGCCACCGCGTCGGCGACCATCACCGTGTCGGCCGGCACCGCGCCGTCCACGCCAACGCGCGCGACCCGCACGACGCTCGAGTGAGCGTCGTGCGGGTCGGCGAGCGGGTCGTGCTGTGAGTGCGGATCGGCGAGGGCCACCGCACGTTCGGCGACGCGCTCGGCGAGCGTGGCGACGTCCAGCGGCTCCAGCCGTGGTGTCAGGACAGGCGGTCCTTGACCTCGGCGAGGCTCGGGTTGGTGGCGGCTGAGCCGTCCGGGAACAGCACGGTCGGCACGGTCTGGTTGCCGCCGTTGACCTTCATGACGAAGTCGGCGGCGTCCGGCTGTTCCTCGATGTTGATCTCGGAGTACGTGATGCCCTCACGGTCGAGCGCCTTCTTCAGCACGCGGCAGTACCCGCACCACGTGGTGGTGAACATGGTGACGGTGCCGTCGGCGGGCAGCTCGGTCGCGGCGGTGGACATGCGCTCTCCTTCTGTTCGGCCTGTGTGTCCCAATAGTCGTCAACGCCTCAACCATCGGGCTTCATCCCGCGCGGCCTCAACCCGTGCAGCCCCAGGCCGCGCTGGCTGTGCTGTCACCGACGTGGGGAAGGATGGCCCGCGATGAGGACGGCAGACGAGGTGCTCGAGGCGCTCGACCCCGAGCAGCGGCAGGTGGCGACGTCGATGTCCGGGCCGGTGTGCGTGCTGGCCGGTGCCGGCACCGGCAAGACGCGGGCGATCACCCACCGCATCGCCTACGCCGCCCTGTCGGGTGTCTACAACCCGACCAGCGTGCTCGCCGTCACCTTCACCGCCCGGGCTGCGGCGCAGATGCGCGGGCGCCTGCGTGACCTCGGGGTGTCCGGCGTGCAGGCGCGCACCTTCCACGCCGCGGCCCTGCGCCAGCTGCAGTACTTCTGGCCGAGGGTCGTCGGCGGCTCGCTACCTCATCTGGTCGACGTGAAGGCGCCGATCGTGGCGCAGGCGGCGTCCCATATGCGGCTGAAGGTCGACCGGGCCGCCGTGCGCGACCTTGCGGCCGAGGTGGAGTGGAACAAGGTCAGCCTGCTCACCCCCGAGGGTTATCCAGCGGCGGCCAGGCGTGCCGGCCGCGGCGCGCCGGCGGGGCTGGCCCCGGAGACCGTTGCGCGGCTGTTGACCACCTATGAGGAGGTCAAGACCGACCGGGGCGCCATCGACTTCGAGGACGTGCTGCTGCTCATGGCCGGCATCCTTTCCGAGCGCCCCGACGTGGCCGACGCCGTCCGCCGCCAGTACCGCCACTTCGTCGTCGACGAGTACCAGGACGTCTCCCGGCTGCAGCAGAAGCTGCTCGACCTGTGGCTCGGCGGGTCCGACGACGTCTGCGTCGTCGGTGACGCCAGCCAGACCATCTACTCCTTCGCCGGCGCCTCACCGCAGTACCTGCTGGACTTCCCCAAGCGTTACCCGAACGCCACCGTCGTGAAGCTCGTGCGGGACTACCGCTCCACGCCGCAGGTGGTGAAGCTGGCGAACGCGCTGCTCGACCGGGCGCCGTCCACCGCCACACGCGCTCGGGTGGAGCTCGTCGCGCAGCGCCCGGCCGGGCCGGAGCCCGAGATCACCGAGTACGGCGACGACCTCGACGAGGCCGTTGCGGTCGCCGCCCGGATTCGCAGGCTCGTGGACGCCGGCACGCCGGCTTCCGAGATCGCCATCCTGTATCGCACCAACGCCCAGTCCGAGCCGTTCGAGCAGGCGCTCGCGGACGCCGGGGTCGGCTACCTGCTGCGGGGCGGGGAGCGGTTCTTCGCCCGCAAGGAGGTGCGGGACGCGATCGTCCTGCTCCGGGGGGCGGCCCGGTCGGACGACGGCACGCAGCTTCTCGGGCAGACGGTGCGGGACGTGCTCGCCTCGGTCGGATGGAGCTCGCAGGCGCCGACGGCGACCGGTGCGGTGCGGGAGCGGTGGGAGTCGTTGAACGCCCTGGCCGGTCTCGCGGATCAGGTCGCGGCGAACCGGCCCGGTGCCCGGCTGCCGGACTTCATCGCGGAGCTCGACGAGCGCGCCGAGGCGCAGCACGCGCCCACCGTGGACGGCGTGACCTTGGCGTCCCTGCACGCGGCGAAGGGCCTGGAGTGGGACGTCGTCTTCCTCGTCGGCCTTTCCGAGGGGCTGATGCCGATCTCGTTCGCCGAGAGCGTCGATGAGGTGGAGGAGGAGCGGCGCCTGCTCTACGTGGGGATCACCCGTGCCCGTGAGCGGGTGCTGCTGTCCTGGACCCGCGCCCGTCCCGGCGGACGAGGTGGACGCCGTCCCTCACGTTTCCTGGCCGCGCTGGGTCCGGGTGCGGCTCGGCAGCCCGCAGGTGGGGCTGCAGCTGCCGGTGAGGGCAAGCGGCGCAAGGGTGCTGCGCTGCCGCGCAGGTGCCGGGTGTGCTCGGCCGTGCTCTCCAGCGGCGCCGAGCGGAAGGTGGGGCGGTGCTCCTCGTGTCCGCCGGCGTACGACGAGAGGCTGTTCGAGGCGTTGCGGGAGTGGCGTTCTCGCATCGCAGCCGAGGCGAAGGTGCCGGCGTACGTGGTGTTCACCGACGCAACGCTTGTCGCCGTCGCGGAGAGCAGGCCCACGGACAGGGCTGGGCTGGCGCGTATTCCCGGGATCGGGAAGACGAAGCTCGAGCGGTACGCCGAGGAGGTCCTCCAGGTGCTGCACTCCCACGCCGCCCAACCCGGCCCGTGATCATGCACTTCCGCAGGCGCCGCCTGCGCTCCGCGCACCACCTACCCACGGGCGTGATCATGACCTGTCGTTCAGATCTATCTCGCTCGCGGTGCGGATCCGTGCGGGGGTGCTCGTCCATGGGTGGAACGCCCACCGACGAGGCCGTCGACGGCCGCGGCCGGCACGGTCACCTGATGGATGAGGAAGGCGAGCTGGTTCCTCATTAGGCTGCACGAGTGACCACCAACAACTTCGCTCCGACCCCCTCGTGATCATCGTCCTGTTCGGCGCCTCTGGCGACCTGGCCCACCGCATGGTGATGCCCGCCCTTGTCGAGCTGCACCAGCGCGGGCTCCTGCCCGAACGGTGGCGCCTGATCGGGTGCGCCACGGATCGGTGGGACGACGAGAAGTTCCGGGCCAGGCTGAAGGACTCCCTCCTCGGCAGCGAGCTGGGTCTGCCCGGCGACTGGGCCGCGCTTGCCCGCCGTGTGCGGTACGCGGGGGGCGGGTTCACCGACGACGATCCCGGTGCGCTGCCGGCGGTCCTGGCGCGGGCGCGCCGGGAGCTGGTGGACGAGGGTGGCGACGAGCCGCTGGTGGTGTACTTCCTGGCCGTCCCGCCCGCGGCGTACCCCGCGATCACCCGCGGGCTGGGGCGCCACGACCTGGCCGCGGGCGCCCGGGTGGTGTACGAGAAGCCCTACGGCACGTCGCTCGAGGACTTCGAGGCCCTGGACGCCCTGGTCAAGGAGGTGCTGACGGTGGAGCAGGTGTTCCGCATCGACCACTTCCTCGGCAAGCAGGCGGTGCAGGCCATCTACGCGCTGCGCTTCGCGAACCGGTTGTTCGGCTCGCAGTGGGACGCCCGCGCCGTCGAGCAGGTGCAGATCGACGTCCCCGAGGACCTCGACGTCGCCCAGCGGGCCGGGTTCTACGACGCCACCGGCGCAGCCCTGGACATGCTGGTCACCCACCTGTTCCACGTCGCCAGCCAGGTCGCGATGGACCCGCCGCAGAACGTGACCGACCCGGCCGCGATCCTCGCCGCACGGGACGCGGTCATGGCGGCGTTCCGGCCGCTGGACCCGGCGACGGACGTCGTGCTGGGGCAGTTCGAGGGGTACACCGACATCGCCGGTGTGGCGGCCGGGTCCACGCAGGACACCTTCGTCGCCGCCCGGCTGTGGATCGACACCGACCGGTGGCGCGGGGTGCCGTTCGTGCTGCGCACCGGCAAGCGCATGGCCCGCAAGGCCCAGCGCATCACCCTGGTCATGCGGCGCCCGGACGGCCCCCTCGCGGACGTCATCGACGAGCCCAGCACCATCGAGATCGACTTCAGCGGCCCGGGCGCGATCACCCTCGGCGTCACGCTCAACACACCCGGCCCGGACCCGGCCCTGTCCCTGGGACGCACCCGCCTCAGTCTCGCCGACGTGCCGGGCGGGGAACCGATCTCCGCGTACGCCTCGCTGATCAATGACGTGCTGGCCGGGGACCGGTCGCTGTTCACCACGTCGCACTGCCTGCGGGCCGCCTTCACCGCCTTCGCGCCCCTGCAGGGACCCCGGCGCCCCGACCCGTTGCCGTACGCGCCGGGCTCGTGGGGGCCGGCCGAGGCCGACCGGCTCGCAGCACCGCACGGCTGGGTCCTTGAGCGCCGACGGCGTTGACCCGCCGGCGGCGCGGACCCGGAGCCGTAGGTAGACGACGAGGACGGCGATGAAGCCCGATACCGACTGCATCTGGGAGAAGCTCCCCGCTCCACGGCGGGGGCCAACAGGCCCGCGGCGGTCACCAGCGCGACGGTGGCCGAACCCTGCGCGACGCGCAGGAGCAGCGCGATGACGTAGGAAGCGACGATGATCGGCAGGCCGATGTCGTTCAGGGCGAATCGCAGATTTCCGGCGAGCCGGACCACCGTAAGACATCACCTTTCACACGTTGCCGCTGTCCGCCAGGACAACGAGATGATCGCGGCACTCGCCGATGTCACCGGCCCGTCGATAAATGCGTTGTGCCCCCGGATCCTCTGCCTCTAGGCTCGGCAGGGTTCGCGTCAGCAGAGCCCTCGCGCGTGCCAGCGCACGGGGGTCGGATCGAGGAGGGAGGGTCGCAGTGATGAAGAAGCTCGACACGGCAGTGTCCGCTTACGGCACCAGCCTGCGCACCCCCGTCCTCTCCGCTGGAGCGGCCTTCCCGGCCTCCGCGTGGAGCACGGCGCGTGAGCGCGCTGTGGTTACGGCGGGCGTCTCCGCACGTCGCGGGGGAGAGCTCCGCCCGCACCCGGGTACCACTGTCTTCACCGGGCCACCGGTATAGGTCGACAAGACCAGCCGGCTCGCTCAAAGGCCGCGGAACCCGACACCGGGATCCGTGGCCTTTTCGCTGTCTGATCCCGGGCGAGCTCCACGAACGACAGCCCACACCAGACACAGACCCTGACAGCCGAGCACCCGACACAGAAAGCCGAGCACCGATGAGCCAGCCGGCCAGCAACGGTCAACACACCGGACCGATGACGCCGACCACCCTCACCCACCGGCACGACCCCCATCCAGACGACCGCCCACACGGAGGTGCCCTCATGCAGCTGACCGGCCTGTTCGACCGGCTCTACGCCGCGGACTTGGACGGCGCCCAGGCAGCACTCGACTTCCCCTGCCGTGAGAACGACGCGGACCTGTGGTTTGCAGAACGTCCGGAGGACGTGGAGTTCGCCAAGGCGCTGTGCCGCACCTGCCCCATGCAGCAGGCCTGCCTGGCGGGCGCCAAGGAGCGGCGCGAGCCCTGGGGCGTCTGGGGCGGCGAGCTCTTCCTGTCCGGGATCGTCGTCCCAAGGAAGCGGCCCCGTGGGCGTCCTCGCAAGACGGACGTCGCCGCCTGACCACGCATGCCCTCGGCCCCACTCGATCAACACGACAAGCGAATGAACACAACGACTTTCCTGCTCAGGAGCGCGACGATGAATCTCATGCACGAACAGCTCGCCCGGGCGCAGTGTCGCCACGACCGGGACGCCGCGCAGCGAGCGCGCCTGGTCAGGGCGCTGCGGGCCCAGCGCAAGGCGGAGCGCCTTCTGGTCAAGGCGCGTGAGGCGAAGGCCCGCGCCGCCTCGGCCCTGCTGGCCAACGCCTGACCACCGCACCGCCCCGGCCTGTGCGACGTCCCGGCAGCGACACGCCGGTGAGTCGCCTCCGGAACGTCGCACAGGTCGGAACCAACCCGCGTCGCGTTGCTGGCAATCCCCGTGCGAAGTCCTAGGCTTCGCCCGTGCCCCAGAACCACGTCCTGCAAGCACGCGCCGCCGCCGTCCGAGCGTTGGTCTCGCCCGACCTGGCCCGCATCGTCGACCTCGTCGCGTACCCCGAACCCGCCCCGGGGCAACCGACCGCAGCGGTCGTCGAGAACGTGCGTGGCGCCGTCCGGCT
>JASBSH010000290.1 GCA_030149025.1 Actinomycetales bacterium
ACCGGGTCGCGATGCCGGACCTGCGTCGCGTCGTCGGGTCCCTCGGGTACGACGACGTGGTCACGTACATCAACAGCGGCAACGTGGTCTTCGACGCCGCCGAGGACGAGGACACGGACGACGCCACGCACGGTCGGGTGATCGAGGCTGCGGTGCGCGATGAGCTGGGGGTGAGCTGCGCGGTCCTGGTCCGGTCGGCGAGCGAGCTCGCCGCGGTCGTTGACGCGAACCCGTTCACCGTGGAAACGGACCCGAAGAGGCTGCACGCCATCTTCCTTCCGGCACCCTGGGACGACGCCACGCAGGCCGACGTCCGGACCGCGCGAGAGCGCGCGGCCGAGAAGGGCAGCCGGGACGAGGTCGAGCTGGTCGGCCGGGTCGCCTACTTGTGGACACCGGACGGCTTCGGCCGCAGCGTGCTCGCCCCGCTGCTCGCCCGGAGGGCGACGAAGGACGGCACCGCCCGGAACTGGGCCACCGTCACGAAGCTGCTGGAGATGAGCACGAGGTAGCACGAGGTAGAAGGGCGGGTCACGGTGAGCGGCTCCCGGTCGATCCAGTACGCCGGTAACCCGGCGCAGGTGAACCGGAACGTCGGCGGCTCCGGCGACATCAGCCCGTGCTGATCTCTCCCGGTTGGGCGTGAAGGGCCCGGTGTGGATGGCGCAGGGCAGGGTAAGTCCTCACGGTCCGTGTCATCGGCATAGGTGAAGGAGTGACTGTGAGCGAGCAGCCGAACGAAGAGGAACTGCGCGAGGAAGCACGCGAGCGCATGGAGGAGATGCCGGCCGAGACCGCTCTCGGCAACCGTGATCCCCAGACCTCGGGCGAGGGCGACCCGGAGCAGTACGAGGGCAACGCGGGCGAGCCCGGCTGACCGTCGGCTGACAGTCGGCCGGACTCGCTGTCCACGACCTTTCAGGCGGAGCGGGACGTCAGTCCCGGTCCACTGCCTCCTTGAGCTGCTCCTTGCTCATCGATGACCGGCCCGGGACGTCCTGTTCCTTCGCCTTCTCGTACAGCTCCGTCTTGGTGGGCTCGTCACCCTCAGAGCCACCGGAGCCGCTTGACCCGCTGGTGCCCGTAGCAACTCCGCCGACCGTCCCACTGGCTGCCATCAGGCGACCCTCGGTTTCCTGCATGAAGCGCGACCCCATGGACTCGCGCTCGGAGTCGCTCGCCTTCTCGCTCAGCACCGGCAGAAGGTCGTTCTCCTCCTCCTCGACGTGGTGGCGCAGCTCACCGATGAACGCGGCCAGCTTGCCGTCGTAGCCGGGGCTGTCCGGGTCCTCCCGGAGGAGCTCGGACAGCTTCGCCTCCATGTCGTGGTGCTCGGCAACGCCGTCCTTGACCATCTCGTTCTCGGAGCTCTTCAGCTCGCGGATCTTCGGGTAGACGAACGACTCCTCGGCCTCCGAGTGCGGCAGCAGCAGGTTGCTCACCTTCTGCAGCAGGGCCGCGGTGTCACCGTCACCGCTTTCCGCCCGCTTCAGGAGCTCGTCCACCTCGCGGTGCTGCTTCTTGATGAGCTCGACGACGTCTGGCACGGTAAGCCTCCTCGAAAGGGGATCGGGTGCCCTGACGCTATTGAGAGGCGACCGCCTGCGCATCCGGAAAGGGATCAGCGTCGCCGTCCGTCCGCACGCCGCAGTAGGCCGGTTGTCGCAGACGGCCCTGACCGGCGAACCCGAGGTGCTCGACGTCCACCAACACCTGTGGGTCCACCCAGCTCGCGCCTGTCGCGTCGGCCTTCGGGACGACGTCCGTGAATGGAGAACTCTTCTGCAGCAATGGTTTCAGCAGAGGCGACAACAACCTGTTGGCAGCCGGGCCGACACCGGCACCGACCCGCCCGAGGTAGCGGAGCCCGCCGTCCCGATCCGGAGCGCCAACGAGCAGCGAACCGACCACGTTGACCGTGTCCGTCTGCGGCCGCCAGCCGCCGACGATCACCGTTCGTCGCTGGCGGTGGGGCGCCTTCACCCAGTCACGGCTGCGGCGGCCTGGATAGTAGAGGGAGTCGACCCGCTTCGCGACCACGCCTTCGACGCCCTGGTCGCGGGTAGCAGCAAGCAGCGCGTCGCCGTCCGTGAAAACCGGCGACAGCTGCACGGACGCCGGCAGGTCGAGCCGTTCGAGCGTCGCCCGCCGTTCCGAGAGCGGGCGGGAGGTCAGCTCGACGCCGTATAGGCGCAGCACGTCGAAAACCATGAACGTCACCGGAACCGAGCGGGACGCGGCAGCCG
>JASBSH010000302.1 GCA_030149025.1 Actinomycetales bacterium
CCCGGGGCAGCACCACCGACCAGCGCAGCGTGGAGACGACCCTGGGGACGCTGGGCAAGGTCCTGGAGTCGCAGGACGCCGAGATCTGGACCGGGACGATCGTCGCCGTGACGGGACCGGGGGTTGCCTTGAGGGACCGTACGAGCTGGTTCGAGACCAAGCCGCTGTTCGGCTGGCGGGTGCTCGTGCCGAGGACGCAGCAGCAGTCCGGCCCGATGGTCCAGCGGCTGGGCACCTACGGCGCCGTCGCCGAGGTCGTGCCCACCATCTCGGTCGAGCCGCCCCGCACGCCCCACCAGATGGAGAAGGCGGTGCGCGGGCTGGTCACCGGCCGCTACGAGTGGATCGGGTTCACCTCGGTCAACGCCGTCAGGGCGATCCGGGAGAAGTTCAAGGAGTACGGCCTCGACGCTCGGGCGTTCGCCGGCCTGAAGGTCGCCGCCGTCGGCGGGGTCACCGCCGAAGCCCTGCGCGACTGGGGGATCGAGCCCGACCTGGTGCCGAGCGGGGAGCAGTCCGCCAAGGGCCTGCTCGCGGAGTGGCCCCCGTACGACGAGGTGCTCGACCCGATCAACCGGGTCTTCCTGCCGCGCGCCGACATCGCCACCGACACGCTGGTCGCGGGCTTGCAGGAGAACGGCTGGGAGGTCGACGACGTGACCGCGTACCGCACGGTGCGCGCCGCGCCGCCGCCCGCCCCCGTCCGGGACGCGATCAAGAACGGCAGCTTCGACGCGGTGGTGTTCACCTCGTCCTCCACGGTGCGCAACCTCGTCGGGATCGCCGGCAAGCCGCACGCGACCACGGTCGTCGCCTGTATCGGCCCGGCGACCGCGAAGACGGCCGAGGAGCACGGCCTGCGTGTCGACGTCCTCGCCCCGGAGCCGAGCGCGGCCGCCGTGGTGGACGCCCTGGCCGAGTTCGGCGCCGGGCTGGCCGCGGCTGCGGCCGAGGCCGGTGAGCCGCTGCTGCGGCCGAGCGAGAAGCGTCCGGCGGCGCGCCGGCGCGCCCGCTGAGGCGCGGGCGTGCCGTTCCCGGTCGAGCGTCCGCGGCGGCTTCGGGCAACCGGGCCGCTGCGGTCGCTCGTCGCCGAGCACAGGCTGCACCCCGGTGAGCTGATCCTTCCGATGTTCGTGCGGGAGGAGCTGACCGAGCCCGCTTCGATCACGAGCATGCCCGGCGTCGTCCAGCACTCGCGGGAGTCGCTGGTGAAGGCGGCGGCCGAAGCCGTGGACGCCGGTGTCGGCGGGCTGATGCTGTTCGGGGTGCCGGCTGTCCGCGACGCGCGCGGCTCGGGTGCCGACGACCCGGACGGCGTGCTGAACGTCGCGCTGCGGGACGTCGTCGAGGCCGTCGGTGACCGGACCGTCGTGATGGCCGACCTGTGCCTGGACGAGTTCACCGACCACGGGCACTGCGGTGTGCTGGACGACGCCGGCGCCGTCGACAACGACGCCACCCTGGAGCGGTACGCGTCGATGGGGCTGGCGCAGGCCGCCGCGGGGGCGAAGGTGCTCGGGCTGTCCGGGATGATGGACGGCCAGGTGGGGTACGTCCGGGCGGCGCTGGACGGGGCCGGCTACTCCGATGTGGTGCTGCTGGCCTACGCGGCCAAGTACGCGTCGGCGTTCTACGGCCCGTTCCGGGAGGCGGTGGACTCCCAGCTGAAGGGGGACCGCCGCACCTACCAGCAGGACAGCGCCAACGGCCGGGAGGCGCTGCGGGAGGTGCGCCTGGACGTCGCCGAGGGTGCGGACATCGTGATGGTGAAGCCGGCGCTGCCGTACCTGGACGTGCTGGCCGCCGTTGCCCGCGAGGTCGACGTGCCGGTGTGGGCCTACCAGGTGTCCGGTGAGTACGCGATGGTCGAGGCCGCCGCCGCGAACGGGTGGATCGACCGGGAGCGGGCGATCACCGAGGCGCTGGTGTCGATCAAGCGGGCCGGCGCCGGGGCGGTGCTCACCTACTGGGCGGCCGAGGTGGCGCGGGCACTCGGCTGATCCCTGACCGGCGCTGGGGGCTACTTTGCCAGGAGCTCCAACAAGTCGTTTACCGAGGCGCCGGCATGGACCGCGATCTCATCCACGGTGTGCCCGCGCTCCACAGCCTCGCGCACGGCTTGGCGGAGGAGTTGTAGCGCAGCGTCGTCTTGCGGGCCCTCACGGTACTCAGTGATCGCACGCGTCGCGGTCGAGAGGGAGGCGTCGGAGGAGTTCTCCGCCGCGGGCGGCGACGTTGTGGGGTCCACCGTCCATTGCGGATTCGGAAGCGCCCGGTGAGTACCTTCATTGCTTGTCAAGTCAGCTGCCCGGGAGAGACGCGAAATTGCACGCGACCTTGGGTTCGTCCCTGTCTACAACAGGGGAGAACTCCACGCCGCGGGCTGACGGCCAAACGACCTGCTGGTACTTCCTCGTCGTCGAAGATGTGCACTCAATGAACCGATACATAGTGGAGAGGCGCGTGTAGTCTTGTGAGTAAGCGCTCCGCAGTCGTGGTGTCTTGTTGATCATGGTTGCGAATGCGGCCCCGGTGCTGCTTCGCAGTTGTATCCGGATGTACTGGGGATAAGTGCGCGGATCCGAACAGAGTTGTTGTCCACCGAAGTAGAGGCGACCTGCGGACGTCCTTTGGATTGTAGCGAAGTTGCCGGTGCACCCTGCTGGGAAAGCCATCACTGAAACGCCTGTTGACTCTTCCTCGGGCCCAATGCGCCACTCGCCGCTGGAATCAATTCTGAACTCCATGCCTTCCGTGCGCTGCACGAGTGCGCCATCCTCGTACACCACTTCGATATCGGGGTTCGGGGGTGCGGTGGGGTCGATGACATATCTGGCATCTTCCGGCACTGTCGTACTCGCTGACTCGACGGCGGTGTCCTCGACTCCCTCACTCCCTTTGAGGTGCTGTGCGCGGAGGAAATTGCTGGTACGGCGCCGAGGAAGACCCCGGTCAGCACAACTACTACCAACAGTCGATTCATGGTTCCCCCAAGGTTGCCGCTGAAATTTGACGCAACGTAGCAGGCTGGTTGCAGACCCACAAGAAAATCGGTTGTTCAATTCCCAGCTGACCCGGGGCCTGGCCGACTCAGCGCAGCGGCACGAAGCGGTACAGGCCGTGCTTGCTGACGTGCGTGGCACCGTCGGAATCCTTCGTCACGCGCAGCATCTGCCCCTTCACGGGCGCGACCATGACGCCTCCCGGCGCGAGCTGCTCGACCAGCGCCTCCGGCAGCTTCTTCGCCATCGCGGAGACCAGGATCCGGTCGTAGGGCGCCTCGGCGGGCCAGCCGAGCACCCCTGGTTGTGCCGTTTCGATGCGCGCGCGGTCCCCTCCGACAACGACAGAGACGTTCCGCCCGCCCCAGGCGGCAAGGCGTGGGTCCAGCTCCACCCCGACCACGCGCCCGTCGGGACCGATGAGATGCGCGAGCAGGGCCGTCGTCCAGCCTGATCCGGCTCCGACGTCGAGGACGTGCATCCCGGGCCGGGCGTCCAGCAGCTCGAGCATGTTGAAGACCGTGGTGGGCTGGGAGCTCGTCTGGCCGCCGCCGATGTCCAACGGCTGGTCCTGCCCGGCGAACCGCTGCTGCGCCTCCGGCAGGAACGCCGCGCGGGGGACCGCGGCGAATGCCTCCCGGACGGCGCTCGAGGTGCTCGGGGTGGACATGCCGCCAGGCTAGGAAACCTCACGTCTTCCGCATCTGGCACGTTTACCTGTTGTGCCACCCCATCCGCCACGTCGGAGCCGCTCCCGCCGCCAGCCGTCCCCGAAGCCGCCGTTCGAGCGGGTCGTCGAGCTGCACGGCGCCACTGTGCTGCGGGTGTGCCGGGCCGTGGTCGGCTCCCAGGACGCGGACGACGCGTGGTCCGAGACGTTCCTGTCCGCGCTGCGCGCCTACCCGCAGCTGCCGGCGGACGCGAACCTCGAGGCCTGGCTCGTCACGATCGCGCACCGGCGGGCCCTGGACCTGGTGAGGAAACGCAAACGGCACGCCGTCCCCGTTCCCGAGCTGCCGGAACAGCAGCTGGGCACGAGGGACGGCGTGCCGGAGGGTGCCGGTGGGGACCCGTACGACGCGGACGACCTGTGGACGGCGCTGCGACAGCTACCGGACAAGCAGCGGCAGACGATCGCCTACCACTACCTGGCCGGGCTGCCCTACGCCGAGGTCGCAGCCATCGTCGGAGGAACCCCCGAGGCGGCCCGCCGCGCGGCCGCCGACGGGGTCAGGCGGCTGCGCGGGGACCTCGCGGTCAGGCCTGCTTGATGGCGGAGACGTCGAGAACGAGCTTGACCTTCTTGCTCACCAGGACGCCGCCGGTCTCCAGCGCGGCGTTCCAGGTCAGGCCCCAGTCCTCGCGCTCCACGTCGACCTCGGCGGAGAAGCCCGCGCGGACGTTGCCGAACGGGTCGGTCGCGACACCGCCGAACTCGACCTTGAGCGTGACGGGCTTGGTCACGTCCTTGATGGTCAGGTCACCGTCGACGAGGTAGTCGCCGCCCTCCATCCGCACGCCGGTCGACGTGAAGGTGATGTAGGGGTACTTCTCGGCGTCGAAGAAGTCGGCGCTCCTCAGGTGCGCGTCGCGGTCCTCGCTCCCGGTGTTGACGGATGCGACGGCGATCTTCGCCTCCGCGGCAGCCGGGACGGGGGCGCCCTCGGCGAAGGTGAGCGTGCCCTCGACGTCGGCGAACCGGCCGCGGACCTTGGTCACCATCGCGTGCCGGGCGATGAAGCCCACCTCGGTGTGCGCCGGGTCGATCGTGTAGGTGCCGGCGGTAAGGCCCTCGGGCAGGGTGACGGTCATGTGCTGGGTACTCCTTCGCGGTTGTCGGACGATGTGGGCAACCAGGTGGTTACCCATCCACTGTGCACCAATGCGCTTGAAGGTTCAAATATTCCGCGTGTCTAAGATCGGTTCGTGGCTGGCGTGAGATGGCTCGACGAGTCGGAGCAGCGGGTGTGGCGGGCCTACCTGGCCACGTCCCAGCAGCTGTGGGACCGCCTGGACGACGAGCTCCAGTCTGGCACCGGGATGCCCCTTTCGGAGTACGAGATCCTCGTCCGCCTGTCCGAGGCTCCCGACCGGCGCCTGCGCATGTCCCAGCTGGCCGACCTGGTCGTGCACTCCCGCAGCCGGCTCACGCACACAGTCGCGCGGATGGAGGGGCGCGACCTCGTGGCCCGCCGGCCCTGCCTGGAGGACGGCCGCGGCGTCCTGGCCGAGCTGACCGACCACGGGTACCAGGTCCTGGCGGAAGCGGCGCCGGTGCACGTCCAAAGCGTGCGTCGGCACATGTTCGACCCGCTCTCGAGCGAGGAGGTCGAGGTCCTCGGCCGGGCCATGCGCAAGATCGCCGAGAGCCTGAAGGAGCGCTGACTGCGGATGGTGGCGCCGTCCCCGGCGCTCATCGTCGTCCTCGTCCTGCTGCTCGCGCTTGCTGTCGCAGCCGTCTGGCTGGCCGGCCTGCCACTGCGGCAGGCGATGGTGAGCGCGTCGGTGCGTGCCGCCGTCCAGCTCGCGGTGGTGTCCGCCCTGCTGGTCGTGGTGTTCGGCTCGATCGCGTGGACCTTCCTGTACGTGGTGGCGATGTTCGTGGTCGCGGCCTGGACGTCGGCCAGGCGCGTTCACGCCAGAACCCCGGTCTGGACGGCGGCACCTATCGCCGCAGGGACGGTTCCGGTTCTCGGGGTGGTGCTGGCTGGTCACGCTGCCCGGTGCCTTCGTGGGGGTGCTGCTGGGGGGCGGGTCGCCGGCGGCTGCGGGTGCGGCGCAGGTGCTCGTGCTGGTCGGGCTGCTCGCGGCGGAGAGCATCGCCGTGCTCGTCGTGGGCGAGCTCGTCGCGCGGCATCTGCTCACCACGCGTGAGCTGGCCGGCGGGCTCCCGGTATAGGGGGCCTGCCGC
>JASBSH010000307.1 GCA_030149025.1 Actinomycetales bacterium
GGCGAGCACGAGACCGGACTTCAGCACCGTGTCCTGCGAGAAGTCGAAGCCTTGTCCGGTGTTGTTGAGCGCGTCGACGAGGTCGTGCACTGCGGCGCGGGCGTCCTTCTCTTTCCACTGCGCGGTGGCGATCGACATGAGCAGGTCGCTGTAGGAGAGCACGGTGCCGCCCGAGTTGACCCTGACGAAGATGTCGAGGACGCGCTCGATGTCCTGGTCGCTCTCCTCGTAGAAGTGGAGGGACTGGTTGTGGTGCACCTCCTGCCACAGGAGGCTGATCGTCTCGACGGCCTTCGCGTCGTTGCCCACGCCGTACTTCACGGGGATCTGCGCCATCTGGTACGCCTCGGCAGCGCCGAAGATGTCGCTCACCGGGAACCACTTCTTGGTCTCGTCGTCTGCGGCCTGGTCGATCTGCTCCTTCGTGAGGAACGCGAGGTGATACTTCAACCCGGCCTCGTTCTCGGGTGCCTCCCCGAGCAGGTTCAGGTACAGCCGTCGCTCGGGGTACGACCACGCCTTGTTCGCCCAGGCTCGCGGGTTGCGATACGCGTACGTGCCTCGCAGCCCGATGTTCAGCGAGGTCAGGCGCTGCTGGCCGTCGAGGACAGCGATCACCTCGCGGTCGGTGGGGATGTCGACGACAGGGTTGTGCTTCTTGTCGTAGCCGCTGTAGTCCTTCAGGAACCCGTAGAACCTGAACTTCGAGACCGTCTCCGGCAGCACCTTCCACGACAGGAAGCTGCCCACGGGATAGCCGCGCAGCACCGAGTCGAAGATCTTGATCACCTGCGACGGCTTCCACACGTACTCGCGCTGAATCGCCGGGAGGATCAATTCGTTCTTCTGCACCAGCTTCAGCGCTGTCGCGATCGTCATCGGTTCTTTGTGGCCCACGCCCGAAACGTTACCGGCGAGTAGCGACACGTGCGGGGACGGCGTGCGTACCTCTCCTTCACCATGACGGGAGGTACGAGATGCCGACGTTCGACGATCCGCTCGCCGATGGCGAGGAGGCCCGGCAGGCGCTGCGTGCGCTCGCGCACGCGACGCGGTCATTCGCGATTCCGGCGCACACGTACGAGGTGATCGGCGAGCTGCTGGGCGGTCTGCGTTCGCTGGAGCAGGTTCTTCACCAGGTCGCCTCCGCGCACACCGCCCACGAGGAGTTCGCCTTCACCGACGACGGCGAGCACTGGCCCGGTGTCGAGGAGGCGTTCGCCGCCGCGAACGCGCTCAAGCGCGCCGCGCTTCTCGTCTCGCGAGCCGAGCGGGCGGTGGATCAGGCATCCGGGCACTCGGGCCGGATCGCGTGGAACGCCAGGCCATTCCGTCCTGTCTCGCCGGTCGGCGAGGTGCTCGCGCCGCGGTTCGGGCCGGGCGATCCGTTCGCGCGGCCCGATGGGCCGGGCGAGGAGCCGAGGGGGTTGGCGCTGTGAGCCTGATCGAGAAGGAGAAGCTGCACTCCTCGGTGCTGCTCGGCCCCGCCAAAGAGCGCCGCCGAGACCGAAAGGCACGCCGACGCGCAGCGGCGCAGCTCGCCGTCGTCGACCGCAAGACGAAGGAGGCGCTCGCCCGTGCCGAGTGGGAGGAGGAACGCGAGCGGCAACGCTCCACCACCTACCTGCCGCCATCGGGTGAGCCGGGGCCGGCGGCGCTGCGCACGCCCGGCCGTTTCCATCTCCCGCGGCACCAGGACACCTCGGCGACACTCGCGGGTGCGTACCCGTTCATGGCCGAAGGAGGCTTCGGCTCGCACGGGGTGTTCGTCGGCGCGGACCTGTACTCGGGGTCGTCGTTCGTCTACGACCCGTGGGTGCTGTACTCGCAGAAGATGATCACCGCGCCGAACGTCGTCCTGGCAGGGATCGTCGGCTCAGGCAAGTCGTCGCTGGCCAAGAGCCTCTACACGCGGTCGATCGCGTTCGGCCGGCGCGTGTACGTGCCCGGCGACCCGAAGGGCGAGCACACCGCGGTCGCCGAGGCCGTCGGCGGGAAGGCAATCGTGCTCGGGCACGGGCTGCGCAACCGGCTGAACCCGCTCGACGAGGGCCACCGGCCCGCCGGGCTCTCGGACGCCGAGTGGGCGGGTCATGTCGCCGCCAGGCGGCGTGACCTGATCGGCGCGCTCGCCGAGACCGTCCTCGACCGTCCGCTCACCCCGCTGGAGCACACGGCGATCGACCTCGCGCTGGCCGCGACGGTGCGGGATGCCGACGTGCCGATCCTGCCGATGGTCGTCAACCGGATCCTCGAGCCCGACGACGACACCGACCACCGCCTCGTCGAGGATGGGCGCGTCGTCGGGCACGCTCTGCGCCGCCTCGTCGCGGGCGACCTTGCCGGGCTGTTCGACGGGCCGAGCACGGTGAAGTTCGACGCCTCCCTGCCCATGATCTCCCTCGATCTGTCGCGGGTCGCGGAGAACTCGACCCTGATCTCCGTGCTGATGACGTGCTCGTCGGCGTGGATGGAGTCGGCCCTGCTCGACCCTGACGGCGGGCAGCGGTGGGTGGTCTACGACGAGGCGTGGCGGCTGATGTCACACCCTGCGCTGCTGCGACGCATGGACGCGCAGTGGCGGCTGGCCCGGCACTACGGCATCGCGAACATGCTGATCTTCCACAAGCTCTCCGACCTCGACAATGTCGGCGATCAGGGCTCCGCGATGCGGGCGCTGGCCTCGTCGCTGCTGGCAAATGCCGAGACGCGGATCATCTACCGGCAGGAGGCCGACCAGCTCGGGGCGACGGCGACTGCGCTCGGCCTGACCGGTACAGAGCAGAACCTGCTGCCAGGGCTGGGCACCGGGCAGGGACTCTGGCGGATCAAGAACCGCTCCTTCGTCGTCCAGCACCAGCTCCACCCCCACGAGATGGAACTGTTCTCCAGCGACCAGCGCATGACGGTAGGTGCCTGATGAGCCTCCTGCGACCCCAGCCGGGCCGCGCCGACCGGCGCGCCCGTGCGCACGGCCCCGTGCCGGTCCCGCCCGTCATCCCGCTGCTCGTCGCACACATCGCTGACGACGGAGCGATGCGCGTCACGGTCGACGGGCAGCCACACGAGCCGCAGGCATTCGCGCCACCGTGGATGCGGCACCACCTCGTCGCGATCGTCAACGACATCATCGGCGACCAGAACTCGCCCGTGCGGGTGATCATCCACGAGGCCGACGGCACCGAGTACGACGACATCATCGCCGAACAGATCGAGGCAGAGGTTCCGCTCGTGGCGGCCGAGCCCGTGCTGGAACCACGCCATCGCTCTGAGTCGGGCGTGACGGTGTCCGGCGACAAGGGATTCCTCGACGGCGAGGAGGTCGCCGTCGCGGTGATCGTCCGTCACGTGCGCGCCCTGCCGGACGGATCAGTGCGGGCCGACGTCGACCCGGGCGCGGTCGGCTCGCTCCACGCGCCGGAGATCCTGCTGTTCGGCCGGTCGTCGTCCACCTGTGCGGTGCGGCGGGTCTCGTGAGCCAGCAGCACGTCGGCACGGACCCGTGGGACGGGCTGACGAACCTCGCCCTCGGCGGGCTGATCGGCACGGCCCTCTTCGCGCTCCTGCTACGGCTGTCCGGCTCGGTCGCGGCCTGGCTGTCCTCGGTGCAGCAGCCGACGGGTGGACTGGAGACCGGGATCGGCGTGCTGTTCCACCCTGGCGATCCCGGTGCCGCGCTCGGGTCACCCGACCTGAACGCCGTCGTGTACTGGATGGTCGTGGTGGTTCTCGTCGGCGCGCTTGCGACGGCTGCGCTGCTGGTGTTCCGCCTTGTGCGCGACCTGGGGCGACGCTCAAAGGCCGATCCCAACCGCATCGCGGGCATCGCTACCGCGGCCGAGGTCGCCCACGCCGCGTCCGAGCGAGCGCTGCTCAAGCGCGCGAGCACGCTACGGCCATCGCTCGCCAAGCCCGAGGCGGCAGAGGTCGGCTACTTGATCGGGCACGCCCGCGGCAAGCAGGTGTGGACTTCCGTGGAGGACTCGATCCTCGTCATCGGCCCGCCTCGCTCGGGCAAGGGCGCGCACATCGTCATCAACGCCATCCTCGACGCGCCCGGTGCGGTGGTCACGACCTCGACCCGGCCCGACAACCTCACCGCGACCCTCCGCGCCCGCGAGACGAAGGGGCCGGTCGCGGTGTTCGACCCACAGCAGCTCGCCGCCGGCGTTCCGTCCGGGCTGCGCTGGTCACCGGTGCGCGGGTGCGAGCAGCCGCTGACCGCGATGATCCGCGCCAAAGGCCTCGCCGCGGGAACCGGGCTGGCTGGGCCGAACGTGGAAAACGGCGGCTTCTGGGAAGGCAAGACCCGCATGGCGCTCCAGGCGATGCTGCACGCCGCCGCCATCGACCACCGCCCTCCCGCCGAGCTGTTCCGGTGGACGCTCGACCCCGCCGCCGCCAAGGAAGCCGTCTCGATCCTGCACTCCAACCCCAACGCAGCACCCGCCTGGGCTGACCTGCTCCAGGCCACGATCGAGTCCGACCCGCGAACCCGCGATTCCATCTGGCAGGGCGTCTCCCTCGCCCTCGGCGCGCTCGCAGACCCACGAGTCCTCGACGCCGTCAGCCCGAGCGAAGACGAGCACTTCGACCCCGAAGCGTTCCTGCGCAACTCCGGCAC
>JASBSH010000309.1 GCA_030149025.1 Actinomycetales bacterium
GCCGATGTGGGACCAGGAGGGCGTGCACGAGATCTACCGGGAGTGGCGCCGGCTGGTCGACTCCTACCCCGGCGAACGGGTCCTCGTCGCCGAGGCGTGGGTGGGACCGGCGGACCGGCTGGCCCGTTACGTGCGGCCGGACGAGATGCACCAGGTGTTCAACTTCGAGTACCTGGAGACGCCCTGGCGCGCGAGCGCGATCCGCGACGTCGTGGACCGGTCGCTGAGCGCGAACGAGGTCGTCGGCGCGCCGACCACCTGGGTGCTGAGCAACCACGACGTGGTGCGGCACGCCTCGCGCTTCGGCCTCCCCGTGGGGACACCGCGGCCCAACGGGATCGGCGCGCGCGACGAGCAGCCGGACGCCGACCTCGGGCTACGGCGGGCACGTGCGGCGAGCATGCTCATGCTGGCACTGCCCGGCTCGGCGTACGTCTACCAGGGCGAGGAGCTCGGCCTGCCCGAGCACACGACCATGCCGGACGAGGTGCGCCAGGACCCGACCTACTTCCGCAGCGGCGCAACGCAGCTGGGCCGCGACGGCGCCCGGGTGCCGATGCCGTGGAGCGGGGACGGCGCCTCGATGGGCTTCGGACCGACCGAGCGGACTTGGCTGCCGCAGCCGGAGTCGTACCGCGAGTTGGCGGCCGACCGGCAGGAGGGCGTGCCCGGCTCGACGCTCGAGCTGTACCGGCAGGCGCTCCGGCTGCGACGCGAGCTCGGCCTCGGAGCCGGGTCGCTGGAGTGGCAGCAGGCTCCCGGATCGGACCTGCTGGTGTTCCGCAACGGCTCGGTCGAGGTCGTGAGCAACGTCGGCGGTGAGCCGGTCTCGCTGCCGGGGGGCGCGGAGGTGCTGCTCGTGAGCGGGGACCTCGACTCCGTTGGGGACCGGCGGGTACTGCCCACCGACACGACTGTCTGGCTGCGGCGTCCCTGAGCGCCGCCGCACGCGATCACCCCACAACGCCGCGGAGTGCCACCGCAGCCATAGGAACGCCGCGGAGGCACTCAGTGGCATGGGTCGAACGCCGCGGAGGCACTCTGTGGCAGGGGTGGAAAGCTGCAATCCTCCTCAGTCCGGGACGTTCATGGGAGCTGTGCCAGAGCTAGACCGAGCTAGGCCAGCAGCGACCGGCGCACGAGGACGTGGCCAAGGGGAGTGCTCAGGCGAGTCCAGCGTCCGCGCCGGTATACGTGAACCTGCGTGTCGTCGTCCCCGCTCAGAAAACCGAGCGTCTCGGCTGCGAAGGCAGCGCCGTCGGGGACGTCGACTCCCGCGTCCGTCGACCAGTCGGCGGGCCGGGACCACACGTCCGACCGGAGCCTGGCGACGGCGGCGGCGCCCGCGCCGTCCGGGACTCCTTCTGCCATCTCGGCGATACCGGCGGCCGCGGCAGCCGACAGCACCGACCCGGGGACCTGCCCGGTCAGCTCCCACCCGCTGCGCGGTGGCGAGACGCCGGCCCACGCGACCCCCGCCGACAGGACCGGCGGGATGGCGAGCGTCGGCGGGGTGACGCTGCGGGCCAGCCGGTCCGCGAGAGCTTTCAGGGGCGCGAGGACGTCGCCGTCCCAGGGCTGCGCGAGGGCGTAAGTACGCAGGCCCAGGACGGTGGGCAGGTCTCCGCCGTGCAGCGGCGACACGTAGGCGGCGAGGACCAGCCCGTGTCCGACAAGGCGCGCGTCACCGTCGGGGTCGACGCGTTTGGCCCGCCCTACGTAGGTACCCAGGTCGACGCGAGACTCCCCGTCCCGGAGTCGAATTGGAGCGTGGTCGCTCGGTTCGTTCGTCACAGCCTCGTCGTCACGCCCTCGACTGCACCTTGTTCTCGTGCTTCTCATGCTTGTTCTCGTGCCGCAGGGGCACTCGTTCGTCCACCCACGCCGCCATGGTCTGCCGCTCGGTGTCGGTGAAGCGACGTGGGCGCCCCGCCGCGAGGTCGAAGAGCACGAGCGTGGACTCGGCGCGCGCGTACACGACGCGTTCGCCGCCCGACGCCGGCGCGTCGTCGTCGAGGACCTCGTACTGCATCTCGAAGCTCGCCGCGCTGATCGAGCTGACCCACAGGTCGACGGAAACGGGCTCCGGCCGGTAGTGCAGCGGGCGGAGGTAGTCGATCTCGTGCCGGGCCACGACGATGCCGGTCTCGACCACGTTGCCCCCGTCGTCACTGCCGTGGGCGTGGAACGCGAGCACCCGCGCGTCCTCCAGCAGACGGAGGAACTGGACGTTGTTCACGTGGCCGTACGCGTCCATGTCGGACCAGCGAAGCGGAATAGCGATGCGTTGACGCGGCATGCCGCCATGTTCTCGCACGTCCGCGCTGCCCTCATGACCGGTACGTCGCGCCGGCAACGCACCGGCCAGCGGGCAATCCCGCGCACGGCGGGCATACGGTGGATTCATGACAGAAGGGCAGCAAGGCACCTATGTGGAAGACACTTTCAAGCGGGACACGCGCTACCTGACCTCGCGCATCACCGAGGACGGCCGCGACGGCTGGCCGGTGGAGCAGGGTCGTTACCGGCTCGTCGTCAGCCGCGCCTGCCCATGGGCGAACCGGGCGATCATCGTGCGTCGGCTGCTGGGGCTGGAGGACGCGATATCGATGGGTGTCGCGGGCCCGACGCATGACGCCGACAGCTGGACGTTCGATCTCGACCCCGGCCACCTCGACCCGGTGCTGAAGATCCCGCGCCTCAAGGACGCCTACGAGAAGGCGGTCCCCGGCTACCCCCGCGGCATCACGGTCCCCGCGATGGTGGACATCCCGACCGGCGCTGTGGCGACGAACGACTTCGCCCAGATCACCCTCGACATGAGCACCCAATGGACGAAGTACCACCGGGACGGCGCCCCCGACCTCTACCCGGACGCCCTCCGGGACGAGATCGATGAGGTGAACGCCGTCGTCTACCGGGACGTCAACAACGGGGTCTACCGGGCAGGCTTCGCCGGCAAGCAGGAGTCTTACGAGCAGGCGTACCGAACGCTGTTCGATAGGCTGGACTGGTTGAGCGACAGGCTGTCCGGCCAGCGGTACCTCGTGGGGGAGACCATCACCGAGGCGGACGTCAGGCTGTTCACGACCCTGGTCCGGTTCGACCCCGTGTACCACGGCCACTTCAAGTGCAACCGGAGCAAGCTCAGCGAGATGCCGGTGCTATGGGCCTACGCCCGCGACCTGTTCATGACACCGGGCTTCGGTGACACCATCGACTTCGTCCACATCAAGCAGCACTACTACGAGGTGCACAGGGACATCAACCCGACGGGGATCGTGCCGGCCGGGCCCGACCTGACCAACTGGCTGGAACCGCACGGCCGAGAGACGTTGGGCGGCCGGCCCTTCGGGGACGGGACCCCTCCCCCGCCGCCGGTCCCGTCCGAGCGCGTGCCGGCCGATCACACGGTGCCGGGCTTCGACCCGACCGCCCTGTAACCGGCCCCGTGATCTTGCACTTCTGCAGATCTCGTCTTCAGAAGTGCAAGATCACGCGCTAGCAGGAGGCGTAACAGCCCGAGGTCGCGGCCGATCAGCTCCTTCATGATCTCGTTCGACCCGGCCCAGATCTTCGTCACGCGCGCATCGCGCCAGGCGCGCGCGACGCGGTACTCGTTCATGTAGCCGTACCCGCCGTACAGCTGCACGCACTCGTCCAGCACCTCGTTCTGCACCTGCGCGGACCACCACTTCGCTTTCGCAGCGTCGACTGCGCTGAGCTCGCCGGCGGCGTGGGCGACGTTGCACTGGTCGACGAACGCCTGGGTCACTTCGACCTTCGTCACCATCTCGGCCAGCTTGAACTTGTTGTGCTGGAAGGAGCCGATCGACTGGCCGAACGCCTTGCGCTCCTTGGCGTACTCGATGGTCTCCTGGAGGATCTGGCTGACCTGGGCGGTGTTGCTCACCGCGGCGCCGATACGTTCCTGCACAAGGCGTTCCATCATGTAGACGAAACCCTTGTCGACCTCGCCGATGACGTTCGCGGCGGGGACGCGCACGTTGTCGAAGAAGAGCTCCGCGGTGTCGGACTCGATCTGGCCGACCTTGTCCAGCTTGCGGCCGCGCGTGAACCCCTCCATGCCGTACTCGACACCGAACAACGTGATGCCCCGGGCGCCCTTCTCGGGGCTGGTGCTCGCCGCGACGATCACGAGATCGGCACTGAACCCGTTGGTGATGAACGTTTTCGAGCCGTTGAGCACGTACGCATCACCGTCACGGACCGCGGTGGTGCGTAGCGCGGCGAGGTCCGACCCGCCACTCGGCTCCGTCATCGCGATCGCCGTCACGATCTCCCCGGAGCAGAACCCGGGCAGCCAACGCTTCTTCTGCTCCTCCGTGCCGAGGTCGACGAGATACGGGGCGACGACGTCCGAGTGGATCCCGATGGCGGTCGACAGCGAGGCCGAGACCTTCGCCAGCTCCTCCGACACGACGACGGTGAACAGCCAGTCGTCGGACCCGCCGCCCCCGTACTCCTCGGGCACCATCAGACCGAGCAGCCCCTGCTTACCGGCCTCGATCCACACGTCACGCGGCAGACCGTGTGCTTCGGCGAACTGCTCCATCCGTGGCCGCACATGCCGATCCAGGAACTCCCGCGCGGTCGCCCGCAGGGCCTCGTGCTCGGGACTGAAGATGGTTCGCCGCACGGCGCCTCCTGGATGCTCGAACCGTGTACCGTCGGAACGTGACTAAGCGCTTGCTCACCTCAGGGTCACCGGAGCGGGACCAGGGTGTCAAGGCGCAGCCTCAGAACACCCGCCCCGACCGGCCGCCGGACATCGCGTCCCTGGGCGCGAACCTGCCCGACACGGCCCACCGGCTGCTCGAAGCGGCCGTCGACACGTTCGCCGAGCAGGGCTACCACGCGACGACGACGCGTGACATCGCCCAGCGGGCGGGGCTCTCCCCAGCGGGTCTCTACGTCCATTACCCCTCCAAGTCGGCGCTGCTCGGCCACCTGAGCCGGATCGGGCACGAGGCCGCGCTGCGTCTCGTGCGGCACACCCTCGCCCTTCCCGGCGACTCCCCGCGGCGCCTGCACGCCCTGGTCGCCGCGTTCGTCACCTGGCACGCCGAGCACCACACGGTCGCCCGCGTCGTGCACTACCAGCTCCAGTCCCTGGACGCCGACGACCGGGAGGCGGTGACTGCGATGCGACGCGAGCTCGAGCGGCTGGTCG
>JASBSH010000329.1 GCA_030149025.1 Actinomycetales bacterium
ACGGGAGACCCGGCGGATGACGAATGTGGAGTAGAAGCCGTCAGCCTCGCGAGCCGCGCCGTTCAGGCGCAGTCGGCGTTCGTCACTTGCTTCCAGTCGTGCGCTGACCTGAAGTCGCTCCTGTGCGCTGGTCGGGACGGCGGCGACGAAGTCGCGCACCGGAACCGTCTGGACCCTCACTCCGGATCTCGTCATGGCGACCAAGACGAGTGGCAGCAGGTCCCGGGCAACCCAGCGCTGCTGGTTGACGATCACGGACATGTCACGAATGGCCTTCGCAGCTGTCTTGCGGTCGTCCACGGCGATGCGAAGCGCGCCCCCCACCCGCGCGGTCGGCGCAGCGACCGTGTGCACCTCGCTACCCGACGAGCGAACCACTCCGTCACTGACATTGGCCGGCCATGCGAGCCCGCCGATGCCTTCGAGCACGGTGCTGGCCGAACCCGGGGCTCCAAGGACGTCGACCAGCGGCGAGTCGTGCCCGGCGTACCTTGCGTCCACCAACAAGACCGGTGCGGTTGCCTGGTCGACCGCATCAGCGAGGACACGCAGTCGAGTCGCTGTGTCGGCGTCCGGAAGCTGCAGGTCCCGACACGGAGCCAGACGTCGAAGTCGGGACACCATGACGGCGGATTCGCGCTCCCCGGCGTCACCGTCGAGCACCACGAGGCACTCCGCCACTGTTCCGGACCTCCACGTGTGACCGGGGTTGAGTCACCGTGTCTACGCACGGTGCTCACCGCGAGTACACGCTGACGTAACCTGACCACGGTAACCCTCGCGGGGGCGGGAGACAGCCGACAGTAAGGGACGCTGGGTGAGAACCGTCGAGCTGGGAGAGAACCCGGCCTTCGCCAGCCGTTGGCTCGACGGATGAACCCGCTGGAAGGGACCGTCCAGCACTACGCCTGGGGGTCGACGACCGCGGTCGCCCGGCTGCTCGGCCGGGAACCCTCCGGCCACCCTGAGGCCGAGCTGTGGCTCGGGGCCCACCCCTCGGCGCCGTCCTGTCTGCTGACGGCTGACGGCGCGGTACCGCTGGACGCGGCGATCGCCCAGGACCCCAAGCGCATGCTCGGCGAACGCGTGCGGAACCTGTTCGGCGACCGCCTGCCATACCTGCTCAAGGTGCTCGCCGCCGAGCAGCCGCTTTCCATCCAGGCGCATCCGAGCGCCGATCAGGCCGCCGCCGGCCACGCCGCAGAGAACGCCGCCGGGGTCCCCGCCGACGCGCCGCATCGCTGCTACCGGGACGCCCACCACAAGCCCGAGGTGATCTACGCGGCCGAGCCCTTCGAGGCGCTCGCCGGGCTCCGACCGGCCGACGAGGTCCTCCAGGTGCTCAGCGGCGTCGACTCGACGTCACTCGGCCCGCTGCGGGAGGCGCTCGCCGGAAGCAGCGGCGCGCGGGACGCCGTCCGGATGTTGATGTCCCTGCCCCAGCAGGACGTGAGCCGCCTCGTGGACGACGTCGCGCGGGCCTGTCGCGCCCGCGTCAGTGCGGGCTCCCACTCCTGGGAGCACTCGAACGCGGTCCGCCTTGCCGAGGCCTACCCGGGGGACAGGGGGGTCCTGCTCGCGCTGCTCATGCACCACGTCTCCCTCAAACCGGGCGAGGCCCTGTTCATGCGTCCGGGCATGCTGCACTGCCACCTGCGCGGTGTCGGCGTGGAGATCATGGCGGCCTCCGACAACGTGATCCGCGGAGGGCTGACGCCCAAGCACGTGGATGTGGAGGAGCTGCTGCGCATCGCCGAGCTGGAGCCGTGCCAGGTCCCGTTCGTGCCGGCGCAGCGACCGTCGTCGTCCGTCGAGGTGTTTGCCCCAGGCGTGCCGGAGTTCGCGCTCACCCGGGTGCAGGTGCAGTCGGGTCGGCCTGTGACGTTGCCGGACAACGGCCCCCGGATCGTGCTCTGCCTGGACGGCGACACGCAGCTTCGCGTGGACGGCCAGACCCTGCCCCTCGGCAGGGGCGGGTCGGTGTTCGTGCCGGACTCCGACGGCCCGCTCACCGTGGAGGGGGCCGGCGTCGTGTTCGTGGCGAGCGTCCCGGCCTGAGGCGTGGGCGGTCGCGACCACAAATAGAGGCGCGATCAGAGGGTGACGTTCACCTGCTCGGTCTGGATGATCCGGTCCATGTCGGCTTCTTGGTCACCGACCATGACGACCGAGCCGTCGAGGGTCAGCGCCGCCAGGACGCTGTGCGGGGTGATCCACTGACCGGGCCGGATCAACACCCGGGCCCCCGCCGGCCAGTGCGTGACGCCCTCGATCGCGCGGGCGGCCGCCAGGCACTCCTCCGGGTCGTCGGTCACGGTGTAGAGCGGCTCGTCGGCGAAGCCCGTGACCTCGGCGGCGTAGTCGACGTCGAACTTGCCCTCGCCCTCGAACCGGCGGGCGAGCGCCGGCAGCGCCATCGCCACCACGGTCGTGCCGTCGCCCTCGGCGGGGGGAGCGGTGGTGATCAGCACGTCGGCGGGTTCGTCGTCCTCGGCGACGGAGCCCTGGATGATCGAGGCGCCGACCGACCACGTCGCCAGCGCACAGACGACCGTGCGCCAGTGAGGCGGCAGGTCCAGTCGTACCAGGGTTCCCGGTTCGACCCCGCACTCCTCGACCAGCAGGTTGCCCGTCTTGGCGACCCAGTTCTCCAGCACGCGGGCGCTCAGCTCGACGCGCTCGCCGCCGCTGCCGTACCAGGTCACCCGTGGCCGGCCAGGGTCTGACGCCATCAGCGCTTCGAGCAGCGCTTGGACGGACGTGGCGCGCGCGACGTCGGGTGGTAGCTCGGCCGGGGCGGTCATTCGCCAGAGTCTAGGGAGTACGCGCTCGAAGTGCGTCGATCGTTCCGATGCAAGCGGCGGCGGTCGTTTTCGGTCTCCCGTCAGCCCGTCGATATGCCGTTACTGTCTCCTCATGGAGGCACCTTGGTGGTGAGCCGCGGCGTCAGGAGAGTCTTCGCCGCTGCGCGGTCACGCGCGAGACGCCCACCAAGGGCTGCCGCTCCGGCGATTGCCGTGGACCAACATGGTCAGCTCCCGGACTGGTCCATCTACTCGCTCACCTGGAGCATCCCGCAGCCGACCTTCGGAGGGATGACGACCGTATTGCTGCAC
>JASBSH010000335.1 GCA_030149025.1 Actinomycetales bacterium
AGCGCCGCCAACCCCGCTGTCAACAGCGGACGGGAATCGAACCCCTACGGCCACGTCCTGCGGTGGCAGGAGGAGGACGGCGACAACACGGCCCTGCGGTTCACCTGGGACATCTTCACGCTGGCCGGCGACCCCGAGTACGACCAGAAGGTGCGCGGTCTCGATGGGGACAGCATCTTCGGCTCGCCCGACGGCATCTGGGTGGACGACGACAGCAGAGTCTGGATCCAGACCGACATCTCCAATAGCTCCCAGAACCTGGCATCGCGGCGCTACGACAACATTGGCAACAACGCCATGCTGGTCGCCAACCCGGTCACCCGGGAGATCAAGCGGTTCCTCGTAGGACCGCGCGGCTGCGAGATCACGGGCGTGATCACCACGCCGGACCAGCGCACCATGTTCGTCAACGTGCAGCACCCTGGTGAGTCGACGACGCACTGGAACGCCCAGTTCGGGGCGCCTTCCACGACCGACCCGCGCACTGTCAGCAACTGGCCGGAGTTCGACCCGCAGGGCCGGCCGCGACCGGCCACCGTGGTGATCCGCCGCAAGGACGGTGGCGTCATCGGAAGCTGACGGCGCGCCCTGGCCGGATCGTGTCAGGCGCGACCTGTTCCGACGGCGGCGCTACCGGGCATGCCTACCGGTAGCGCCGCTGTCGTCGGCACCGGTGTCGCGGCCCGGATCCCGGTCGCCGACGCTCGCGTCATCGGGCCGGGTCTCGCTGCCACCCACGAGCCGCTCGAACAGCGACCGGTAGTGGACCATCGCGCGGCGCAGCTCCTCGGTGGACGCGCTGTCGCCGGCGTCCAGGTAGCGGCGGCGGGCGTCGGTCGCCTGGCGGTAGTCCTCCACCACGTGCGGGTGGTCCGCGGCGATCATCTCTGCGCGCGTGTCGAAGTCGTCGACGGGATAGCCGCGCTCACGCATGACGTCGTTGACCAGCGCGTCGGCCTCGTCCACGGCGGGGCCGGGCCGGTCCACGAACTCGCTCTGCACGACGTCCCAGCGGCGCAGGTAGCGCTCACGTGACGCGGGCTCGAGCGGCCGGATGTCGAGGCTGTCGCGGCGTTCGGCCACCTCGGACAGGCGCTTCCGGGCGTCGCGCTCACGACTCTCGTCCTCGACGGCCCGGTCGTACTCGGGGCCGAAGCGTTCGCGCAGCTGCTCGGTGGTGTCCTTGCGCTGCCGGACGACGAGAAGCGCGACCACGATCAGCAAGATGACTATCGCGATCCCGATCACGACCCAGCTCGTTGTGTTCATGGCGTCCTCCCCGGCCGGATCCGGTGGTTCAGGGCTGCGGCCGGTCCGATCATGCCGCCACAGACGAAGGTCCGCCCGCCGAGCGAACTCCCCACCCATCGTGGTGATCATGAAAACCCGGTTCAGCGAGTGAACCGGCTTTTCATGATCACCGCGGGAGTGGGCGTCGGTCAGACCGGCGGGACGCCGCGACGCTTGGTCGCGAAGTGCCGGTCACGCCGGGCGGCGTAGCGCAGCCGGAGGATCAGCTCCCCGCGCAGGTCCTCGGGGTCGACGACCCCGTCGAGCACCAGGTCGCTGGCCAGCCGCTCGAGGTCGACGTCCTCCTCGTACTCGGCACGGCGGGCGGCGACGAACGCTTCCCGCTCGGCGTCGTCCTCGATCGCGGCGATCTTGTTGGCGTACACGGCGTTCACCGCGGCCTCGGGGCCCATCACCGCGATCCGCGCCGTCGGCAACGCCAGGCACGCGTCAGGGCCGAAGCCGGGACCGGCCATCGCGTACAGGCCCGCGCCGTAGGCCTTCCGGAGGATCACGCTCACCTGCGGCACCGTCGCCTCGGACACAGCACTGACCATCTTCGCGCCGTGCCGGATGATGCCGCCGCGCTCCACCTCGCTGCCGATCATGAACCCCGGCACGTCGGCCAGGTAGATCAGCGGAATGCTGAACGCGTCGCACCACCAGATGAACCGGGCCGCCTTGTCGGCGCTGTCGGTGAACAGCACACCGCCGCGCACCGCGGAGTTGTTGGCCACGATGCCGACTGTCTGACCGTCCAGCCGCCCGAACCCGGTGACGAGCTCGGCGGCGTAGAGCGGCTTGATCTCGAAGAACGAGTCGTCGTCGAGCAGCCCGTCGATCACCTCGTGGACGTCGAAGGGCTGGCTCTCGACCTCCGGCACCACCCCGCTGGTCAGCGGCTGCGCCGGCTCCTCCGGCAGGTAGATCGGCGGGTCCTGGCGCCAGTTGCCCGGCAGGTAGGAGAACAGCAGCTTCGCCTGCTCGATCGCGTCCTCGTCGTCGCTGGCCAGCAGGTCGCCGCAGCCCGAGACGGTGCAGTGCATCCGCGCGCCGCCCATCTCCTCGAGCGTGACCTTCTCCCCCACCACCATCTCGGCCATCCGCGGGCTGCCGAGATACATCGACGCGTTGCCCTCGACCATGATCACGACGTCACAGAACGACGGCGTGTACGCGCCTCCGGCCGCGCTCGGCCCGAACAGGCAGCAGATCTGCGGCACCTTGCCCGACAACGCGACCTGGTTGTGGAAGATCCGGCCGGCCCCGCGCCGTCCGGGAAACAGCTCGACCTGGTCGGTGATGCGAGCGCCCGCGGAGTCCACGAACCAGAAGACGGGCAGCTCCTCGCGCAGCGCCGACTCGGTCGCGCGCACGATCTTCTCCACCGTGCGGGCACCCCAGGACCCGGCCTTCACCGTCGGGTCGTTCGCGATCACGATCGCGGGTCTGCCGTCGACAGTGCCGCGGCCCGTCACGACGCCGTCGGCGGGCAGCCCCTCCGCCATCGCGTTCGCATAGCGCCCGTCCTCGACGAAGCTGCCCTCGTCGAACAGCAGCGCGATCCGGTCGCGGACGTACAGCTTGTTCTGGCTCGCCAGCTTTTCCGCGGCTTTCGCGCTCGGCGCCGCGGACGCCTTGCGTGCCGCTTCGATCCGGGCCCGGACGCCGGCCACGCGCGGATCGCTCGCATGCTCCTGTCGCACGCTCACACCCTCCCCCGTGATCTTGCAGTTGTGCAGGCCGGGGACAGAAGGGCAGCGATCTGCGGAACTGCAAGATCACGAGCACGGAGTGAGCGGACCTGCAGAACTGCAAGATCACACGCAGGCGCGGGGCGGGTCTGCAGAACTGCAAGATCACGCGCAGGGAAGCCCTTCACTGCGGCAGCCCCAGTCCGCGAGCGATGACCATCCGCTGGATCTCGCTCGTGCCCTCGCCGATCTCCAGGATCTTGGCGTCGCGGTAGAACCGGGCCACCGGGTACTCCTCCATGAAACCGTTGCCCCCGAAGACCTGCGTGGCGACCCGTGTCGCCGTGACGGCCGCCTCGGTCGAGTAGAGCTTGCAGATCGCCGCCGCCTGCTTCACCTCCGCGAGCTTGCGCCGCCCGGCGGTCAGCTCGTCCTTCAGCCAGGCCGCCTTGTACGTCAGGGCGCGGGCGGCCTCGACCATCACGGCGAGATCCGCGACCTGGAAGGCCACTGCCTGGTTCGCCCCGATCGGTCTGCCGAAGGCGACCCGGGTCCTGGCGTAGTCCGCGCTGAGCTCGAGACAGGCCTGCGCCAAGCCGACCGCGAGCGCCGAGATCGCGATCCGTCCGTCGTCCAGGGTCGCCAGGAACTGGCGGAACCCGTCACCACGGCGGCCCAGCAGGTTCGCCTCCGGCACCCGGCAGTCCGCGAAGCTCAGACCATGAGTGTCAGACGCATGCCATCCCAGCTTCTCGTACGCCGGCTCGACGGTGAACCCCCTTGTCCCCGAAGGGATCATGATCGCGCTGATCTCCGCCTTGCCGTCCTCCGTCGTCCCCGTACGGGCGGTGACGGAGACGACCGACGTGATGGGGGTGCCGGAGTTGGTGATGAACGCCTTGGCGCCGTCGACCACCCATTCGCGCGTGGCGTCGTCCAGCTTCGCCTTGGTCCTGGTCGCACCGGCGTCGGAGCCGGCGTCCGGCTCGGTGAGCCCGAACGCGGCAAGCGCGCGGCCGGCGACGAGGTCGGGCAGCCAGTGCGCCTTCTGCTCCTGCGAGCCGAAGGTCAGGATCGGGTTGATGCCGAGACCCACTCCCGCGGACAGCGTGATGCCGACCGACTGGTCGACGCGGCCGAGCTCCTCGATGGCGACGCAGAGCGAGGTGAACGCGCCCTCGTCGCTGCCGGCGCCGCCGTACTCCTCGGGGGCGACGAGCCCGAACAGGCCGAGGTCACCCATCTTGGGGACGAGCTCGACCGGGAAGTAGTGCTTGCGGTCCCAGTCGGCCGCGTGAGGGGCGACCTCCGCCTCGGCGAAGTCTCGGACGGTCCGGCGGAAGGCCTCGTGCTCGGCACTCAGCTCGAACGACATGGGACGGCTCCTCGTGGGCGCGCTTGACGTTGACGTCAACGTAAAGCACTCTGACCTCCGTGGCAAGGGAGCAGGCGGTGAACGGGGCCGACCGACAGACGCGCACCATCGCGGAGGTCGCCGAGGAGTTCGGCGTCACCCACCGCACCCTGCGCTACTACGAGGACAAGGGCCTGATCAGCCCGGAACGCCGTGGAACGCAACGGATCTTCCATCCCCGCGACCGGGTTCGGCTCGGGCTGGTGCTACGCGGGCGGCGGCTCGGGTTCCCGCTCGACGAGATCGCCACCATCGTGAACATGTACGACCAGCAGCCCGGGGAGAAGGGGCAGCTGGAGTATCTGCTGTCGCAGATCGACGACCGGCGCGCTGACCTGGAACAGCGCCGCGCGGACATCGAGGCCGCCCTCGCCGAGCTGCAGACCCTCGAGCGGCGGTGCAGCGAGCAGCTCCGAGAATTGACGCGGAGGTCCTGACCGGTGGTGTTGCCTGTCGATGGTCTCGTCATTGAGGCGCTGGTCACGTCGACGGACACCTCCGCGCCTGCCGGCGCGCGGCTAGGCTCCGACGGCCGGAGGGAGCAGGCATGTCGGGTGAGATGACGGGCAACGGACTGATCGATCGAACCGATCCAAGGGGCAGTGAGGAAGACATGGGACGGCGCAGCAACCGGGTGATCACGAAGGTCCTGATCGCGAACCGCGGCGAGATCGCCGTCCGGATCGCTCGTGCCTGCGCCGACTCCGGCATCGGCTCGGTCGCCGTCTACGCGGATCCTGACCGGGACGCCGTCCACGTCAAGGTCGCCGACGAGGCCTACGCGCTGGGCGGCTACACCGCGTCCGACTCCTACCTCGTCGTCGAGAAGCTCATCGACATCGCCAAGCAGTCCGGGGCCGACGCGGTGCACCCCGGCTACGGCTTCCTCGCCGAGAACGCCGGCTTCGCCCAGGCCGTGATCGACGCGGGGCTCGTCTGGATCGGCCCGCCCCCGTCGGCCATCGACGCCCTGGGCGACAAGGTGAAGGCACGCCACATCGCCGAGCACGCAGGCGCACCGCTGGTGGCCGGCACGCCCGACCCCGTGTCCGGCGCCGAGCAGGTCGTCGCCTTCGCAGAGGAGTACGGCCTGCCCATCGCCATCAAGGCCGCTTACGGCGGCGGCGGCCGCGGCCTGAAAGTCGTGCGCGAGCGCGACGAGATCGAGCACGCGTACGAGTCGGCGGTCCGTGAGGCCGTGGCCGCGTTCGGCCGCGGCGAGTGCTTCGTCGAGAAGTACCTCGACCGGCCCCGGCACGTCGAAACCCAGTGCCTCGCGGACTCACACGGCAACGTCGTGGTCGTGTCCACCCGTGACTGCTCCCTGCAGCGGCGGCACCAGAAGCTCGTCGAGGAGGCTCCGGCACCGTTCC
>JASBSH010000340.1 GCA_030149025.1 Actinomycetales bacterium
GCCGGCGTTCATGTCCCCTCGGCGCTTCTCACGCGGGCGGCTGGTCCCGGTAGGGCCCGTCCGTGCCATCGCCGCCCTCGGCGCCATCGCTACCGTCCGTGCCGGACGCAACCTGGCCGGCGTCCGGCTCCTGGATCTGGGCGATCCGGTCCAGGTCCTCGGCGACCCGGGCGTCGTCCATCTCGCCCGGCTCACTGACCTCGCCCATCGCCACGGTGTCCTTCAGCTCGTCGTCGGTCGGGTAGCGCGTGGCAGGGTCGGCGTGGTCGCCTGGCAGGCCGCCGGTCTTGCCGACGCCGTGCTGCCGCCCGCCCTGTTCGCTTCCGGTTTCGCTCATGCCCGGGCCATACCCACCATCGCGCCGGTCAAGCACGCGGGCAAGGGTCGGGGCAAGTTCACCTGTGGTTCACCTTCGGCGCCCGATCGCTTCACCTGCCGTGCCTAGCGTCCCTCGTGTTCGCCCACCAGGGCCGTCACCCAGAGCGGCCCTCACCACACGGAGGACTTTGTGAAGCTAGGCACAAGGCGCCGCGCAGCCGTTCCCGCGGCCGTTGCGATCGCGCTCGGGCTGAGCGCCTGCGGCGCCGCCAACGAGCAAAGCGGCAACACCTCAGGCAACACCACAGAGACCGACAGCTCGCTCAGCGGGTCCCTCGCCGGCGCTGGTGCCAGCTCGCAGGCCGCCGCCATGGAGGCCTGGATCGCCGGCTTCAGCGCCGACAACCCCGACGTGAACGTCAGCTACGACCCGGTCGGCTCGGGGGGCGGCCGGGAGCAGTTCCTAGCGGGCGGGACGGCGTTCGCCGGCTCCGACGCCTACCTCAAGGACGAGGAGCTCGCCAAGGTCGCCGACCGGTGCGAGGGCGGAGAGCTGGTCGAGCTGCCGCTGTACGTCTCCCCGATCGCCGTGGTCTTCAACCTCGACGGGGTCGAGGGGCTGAACCTGTCCCCCGACACCATCGCGAAGATCTTCGACCAGAAGATCACCACCTGGAACGACCCGGCGATCGCGGCCGACAACCCGGGCGTCGAGCTGCCGAACACCAAGATCACACCGGTCAACCGCTCCGACGAGTCGGGGACGACCGAGAACTTCACGGAGTACCTGGCCGCCGCGGCGCCGTCCTCATGGACGTACGAGCCGAGCGGTGACTGGCCGGTCTCCGGCGGCGAGGCCGCGCAGGGCACTTCGGGTGTCGTCGGCGCCGTCCAGAGCGGCAACGGCACGATCGGGTACGCCGACGCAAGCCAGGCCGGCGACCTGGGCATCGCCAAGGTGAAGGTCGGCGACGAGTTCGTCGAGTACTCGCCCGAGGCGGCCGCGGCCGTGGTCGAGGCGTCCAAGCGGGTCGAGGGCCGCGGCGAGTACGACTACGCCATCGACCTGGCCCGCGACACCGAGCAGGCGGGCACCTACCCGATCGTGCTCGTGTCCTACAGCCTCGCCTGCACGACGTACTCCGACGCCAACACGGCCGACCTGGTCAAGGGCTTCCTCGGTTACGTCGCCAGCGAGGACGGCCAGCAGGCAGCCGCGGAGGCCGCCGGCTCCGCCCCGATCTCGGACACCGTCCGCGAGCAGGCCACCAAGGCGATCGAGGCGATCAGCAGCAAGTGACCACCCGCAACCCCTGACCGTGATCATGCAGTTGTGCAGGCGGCGATCCCGACGAGCACAACTGCATGATCATGGCAGGGTTTGACCGGGTCGAGAGGTTGACCGGGTCGAGAGAAGGACCACGTGAGCTCACCTTCCACACCGACTGTCACCGCCCCGCGCAAGCAGGCAGGGCGAAATGGCGTCCAGCGCCCCGGAGACCGGCTGTTCTCCGGGGCCGCTCGGGGTTCCGGGCTGCTGATCCTGGTCATCCTGGCCGGGGTTGCGATCTTCCTCATCACCGAGGCGTGGCCCGCCATCACGGCGCCGGCCGACGCGATCCCGGGCGGGGAGGGCCTCGCCGCCTACGTCGCACCGCTCGTCTTCGGCACGGTGCTGGCCGCCACGATCGCACTTGTGGTGGCCACCCCCCTCGCCATCGCCATCGCGCTGTTCATCACGCACTACGCGCCGAAGCGGATGGCGCAGGGGCTCGGCTACCTCGTCGACCTTCTCGCCGCAGTCCCGAGCATCATCTACGGCCTGTGGGGGTTCCAGGTCGTGGCGCCGGCGTCGGTGCCGGTGGCGCGCTGGCTCGAGGAGAACCTCGGCTTCATCCCGCTCTTCGCCGGCCCGACCTCGTCCACCGGACGGACCATGCTCGTCGCCGGCGTCGTCCTCGCCATCATGATCCTGCCGATCATCAGCGCCGTCTGCCGTGAGGTGTTCATCCAGACGCCGCGTCTCAACCAGGAGGCTGCGCTCGCCCTCGGCGCCACGCGCTGGGAGATGATCCGCATGACGGTCCTGCCGTTCGGCCGTTCGGGCATCATCAGCGCCGCCATGCTCGGCCTCGGGCGCGCGCTGGGCGAGACGATGGCAGTCGCGATCGTGCTGTCCGTATCCGGCGGGATCACGTTGAACCTCATCGGATCCGGCAACCCGTCGACCATCGCAGCGAACATCGCACTGCAGTTCCCGGAGTCGAGCGGGATCGCGGTCAACACCCTGATCGCCTCCGGCCTGGTCCTGTTCGTCATCACGCTCGCCGTGAACATGAGCGCGCGGTGGATCGTGAAGCGTGCCAACCGAAGCGGAGATGGACGTTGACCGTGGACCTCACCTCGACCGGCACGACCCCGACAAACGACATCCGGACGCCGACACGCACGTCCCTGCGCAAGCGCGCCTCCCTGCCCCGCTGGGCACCGGCGGCCGTCCTCGCGGCTGTGCTTGGCGCCGTCCTCGTGGTCCAGCTGTTGACCACGTTCAACGTGGTCACGCTGCTCGTCGGGACCGCACTGCTGTACATCGTTGGTATCTATGCGCTCTCGCGAACCGTGGAGGGTCGCCGCAAGGCGACTGACCGGCTGGTCACCGCGGTAGTGACGTCCGCGTTCGGGGTCGCACTGATTCCGCTCGTGTCCGTCGTCGTCACGGTCGTGGGCAAAGGCCTGGAGCGGCTGGACGGCGAGTTCTTCACCTACTCGATGCGCGGCATCGTCGGGGCGGGCGGCGGGGCCTACCACGCGATCATGGGCACCCTGATCGTCACCGGGCTCGCCGCACTGATGTCCGTGCCGCTCGGGATGCTCACCGCCATCTACCTGGTGGAGTACGGGCGCGGGCGGCTCGCGTCGGCCATCACCTTCCTGGTCGACGTGATGACGGGTATCCCGTCGATCGTCGCCGGCCTGTTCGCCTACGCGCTGTTCGCGGTCTTCTTCGGCCCAGGCGTGCGGATGGGTGTCGGCGGCGCGGTGGCGCTGGCGGTGCTGATGACCCCGGTGGTGGTGCGCTCCACCGAGGAGATGCTCAAGCTCGTGCCGAACGACCTGCGTGAGGCGGCGTTCGCGCTGGGTATCCCGAAGTGGCGCACGATCGTCAAGGTGGTGCTGCCGACCTCGCTGGCCGGGATCGCGACCGGAGTGACGCTGGCGATCGCCCGGGTGATCGGTGAGACCGCACCGCTGCTCGTGATCGCGGGGACGACGACGTCCATGAACCTCAACCCGTTCGAGGGGCGCATGGCGACGTTGCCGGTGTTCTCCTACTACTCGTACGTGTCGCCCGGTGTGCCGCGGGACCCGTACCTCGACCGCGCCTGGACGGCGGCACTTACGCTGATCCTCATCGTGATGGTGCTGAACCTCGGGGCGCGTCTCATCTCCACGATCTTCTCCCCCAAGACCGGCCGCTGAGCGAACCGGCCGGCAGCAACAGCAGAAGGAAGACAGCACATGGCCAAGCGCATCGACGTGAAGGACCTGAACATCTACTACGGGGACTTCCTTGCCGTCGAGGACATCTCGATGACCATCGAGCCGCGAAGCGTGACCGCGCTGATCGGCCCGTCAGGGTGCGGTAAGTCGACGTTCCTGCGCTCGCTGAACCGGATGCACGAGGTGGTGCCGGGCGGTCGCGTCGAGGGCTCCGTCGCCGTGGACGGGCAGGACCTCTACGACCGCGGCGTCGACCCCGTGGACGTCCGCCGCCAGATCGGCATGGTGTTCCAGCGGCCGAACCCGTTCCCGACGATGTCGATCTACGACAACGTCGTGGCCGGCGTCCGGCTCTCGGGAACACGCATGAAGCGTTCAGAGCTGGACGACGTCGTCGAGCGGTCGCTGCAGGGTGCGAACCTCTGGAACGAGGTGAAGGACCGGCTGACCAAGCCCGGTGCCGGGCTGTCCGGAGGTCAGCAGCAGCGGCTCTGCATCGCCCGCGCGATCGCCGTGGAGCCGCAGGTGCTGCTCATGGACGAGCCGTGCTCCGCGCTCGACCCGATCTCGACCCTGGCGATCGAGGACCTCATCGCGAACCTCAAGCAGGAGTACACGATCGTCATCGTCACGCACAACATGCAGCAGGCCGCGCGCGTGAGTGACTTCACCGGGTTCTTCAACATCGCTGGTACCGGCAAGCCCGGCAAGCTGATCGAGATGGACGACACGGCCAAGATCTTCAGTACGCCGTCGGTCAAGGCGACCGAGGACTACATCTCCGGTCGTTTCGGCTGATCCGCTGGGGCGGCGATGCGCTGCAGGCCGTCGTTGCGCCGGCAGGTTGCGTCAGCGGTATTGCCGTTGCGCTACAGGCCGTCATTGCGCCGGCAGGTTGCGTCAGGACTGCGGTTCGACGCAACTCGCCGGCGCAATGCCGCGTTCGGGGGCAACGCCGGGCCATCAAGTCGCACCGGCCCCGCCCAGCGGAGGCCGTATTGCAGTGCCGGCGCGACATTGCCGCGTCAAGTCCGCCTCAGGCCCCGGAAACCCGGACCTGACCCGGCAATGACACGCTCGTGCGGCAAAGTCTCGCAGGCTTCCACCGTGCCACCTGCAGAGTTGCATGATCACGGGCGGAGAGCGGTGGGTGGCGCAACTCCATGATCACGACCGGGTTGGCGTCACTCCAGGAAGAAGCGCCACACCTGGTACATCCCCGCCGCGAACAGCCCGGCCATCGGGATGGTCAGCACCCAGGCGGTGAGGATGTTGCCCGCAACACCCCAGCGGACCGCCGAGAGGCGCTTCGTCGCACCCACACCCATGATCGCGGAGGTGATGGTGTGCGTCGTGGAGATCGGCGCCTTGAACACGAAGGCGGTCGTGTACAGAACGCTGGCGGCGACGGTCTCGGCGGCGAACCCACGGGCGGGATCGAGCTCGATGACACGACGGCCGAGCGTCCGCATGATCCGCCACCCGCCGGAGTACGTGCCGAGCGAGATCGCGATAGCGGCGGACGCCTTCACCCACAAGGGGATGCTGTCGCCGGTGTGGTACCCACCGGCGACCAGCGCCAGCACG
Source organism: Actinomycetales bacterium (assembly GCA_030149025.1). Taxonomy (GTDB): domain Bacteria; phylum Actinomycetota; class Actinomycetes; order Actinomycetales; family BWSM-131; genus BWSM-131. The sequence continues at coordinate 5,407 of JASBSH010000340.1, forward strand.
ATCACGCCCATCGTCTTCTGCGCGTCCTGCAGACCATGCCCCAGAGCCATCGCAGCAGCGGAGACGGTCTGCGCGATCCGGAACCGCCGCTGCACCTTGTGCGCGTTGGCGCGCCGGAACAGCCAGAGGATGCCCACCATCAGCAGGAACGCCAGCGAGAACCCGGCGAGCGGCGAGACGATCATCGGGATGATCACCTTGTCGAGGATCACCGCCCACTGCACCTGGGTGGCAGACGCCAGGCCTGCTCCCATCAGCCCGCCGATCAGAGCGTGCGACGAGGACGACGGCAGCCCCAACCACCAGGTGATGAGGTTCCAGGCGATCGCACCGAACAAGCCGGCGAGCACGATGACCAGACCGTGGCGACCACCCGGCGGCGCGATGATGCCGCTCCCGATGGTCTGCGCCACGCCCTCACCGAGCAACGCACCGACCAGGTTGAAGACGGCCGCCATCAGCAGCGCCGTCCGCGGGGTCAGCGCCCGGGTGGACACCGACGTGGCAATGGCGTTGGCCGCGTCGTGGAAGCCGTTCGTGTAGTCGAAGGCGAGCGCGACGGCTACCACCAGGACGACGAGCGCGAGCTCCACCGGGTCAGGACTCCTTGACCGCGATCGTCTCGACGTAGTTGGCGACCTTCTCGAAGGCGTCCGCGGCCGCCTCGAGCTCCGCCACGACCTCCTTGACCTTGATCAGGGCGATCGCGTCGGTGGCGTTGTCCATCAGGTCACCGAGCAGCTTCCGGTAGACGCGGTCGGCCTGGTTCTCCAAGCGGTTGATCTCCACCCAGTAGTCCGACAGGTCCTTCATCGAGCGCAGCCGCGGCATCGCCGCGGACGTGAGCTCGGCGCAGCGCTGCAGCACCTCGATCTGGTCCGCCACTGCCGTGGGCAGCTCGTCGATCTTGTACAGGACGATGAGGTCCGCGGCCTCCTCCATGAGGTCCATGCAGTCGTCGAGCCCGCTGGCGAGCGAGTAGATGTCCTCCCGGTCGAACGGGGTGACGAAGGTCGAGTTCAGCTTCCGCATGATCTCGTGGGTGGACTCGTCGCAGGCGTGCTCGACCTCGCGCATCTGCTTGGCGATGGTTTCGCGGCCGGCACGGTCAGCTCCGAGAATCTCCGCAAGCAGACCGGCACCGACGACCAGGTGCTGTGCCTGTGCGGCGAAGAGGTCGAAGAAGGACGTGTCCTTCGGAGTGAGACGCAGTCGCACAGGGTCTCCGGCTCGGTAGGCGGCTCGTGGAGCCTTCGGGCGGCTCAAAGCGTAGGGCAGATTCGTCACCGGGGGGCAACCAGGTGTTTTCCGAGCAGGACCCCGATGAGCCCCCGCAGCTGAGTCCCGGCAGCTGAGCCCCCGCACCGTCAGGTGGAGGTTCCTGCCTCCCCTGTGCCGGCATCAGCGCCGGGCGAGGACGCCGGGGCGGCTGACTCCTGATCCACCCTCAGCACCTGGTCGATCCGTCGCTGCGTCAGCTCCTCGTCGCTCTCGGACGCAGCCGCCACCAGATCGCCGTACAGCTCGATCTCCTCGGCAAGGTCGCCGTCGTCAGCCCAGTGGCGGCGCGGGGCGTCACCGCCCATCTGATCCTCCGTCCCGGATTCGTCCGCTGCACGACACGCTACGCGCACGCGCCTACGCGCGAGGCAACGTGTGGATACGGCCCGAGCCCGTTGAACCGGGAGTACACGATCACTCACCGGGTGGTTGGCGCAAGACCCGGTCGCAAAGTCCCTGATCAGGGAGAGCGGGACGGGGACGACGACACGCCGGTCGAGCGGCTCGGGTCACCTGGCGTGTCGCTGCTCGGGGTGCCACTCGACGTGCCACTCGGGGTGCTGCTCGGGGTGTCCCCCGGGGTGCCGCTCGGGGTGCCGCCGGGTCGAGGCGCGTCCGCGGGGATGGTGGTGCGCTCGACGGTGACGGAGGTCAGGCCCAACCCGCCGACGGTCACCCGGTCGTAGGACACCAGCTGCCCGGCCCGCTCCCCCGACTTGGCGAAGTGCAGCAGCGTGGCGGTCATGGGCAGCGGCTCCCCGTCGCTGAGCCGCTGCAGCCCGGCCGCGGTCAGCCCCGCGCCACCGGTCGACGCCTCGACCATCACGCGGGTCCCGGAGTCGTCGAGCCGCGCGATCCTCCGGTGGTAGTGCCCGGCCAGAACCAGCGGCACCTGTCCGAACAGCGCGTCCAGCCG
>JASBSH010000343.1 GCA_030149025.1 Actinomycetales bacterium
AGCCGGTCGAGTGCGCGATGGACGCTCGCCCGGGTGCTGGCCCTCGCCGCCAGTGAGGTGGTGTCGCCGGGGACGGGGTGGGCCAGGTCCGGCCGCTCCAGCAGCAGCGCGATGAGCTCGTCGTCCGACCTGGCTCGCAGGTCGTCGGCGAGGCTCCGCGGTGCCTGGTGGCGCGACGTGGGCATCCGCACCACGGTACGGGACGTTCAGGTGCGGGCTTCGCGCAGCGAGGAGCGCACCGCCACGAGGTCCGCGATCGGCAAGATGGCACTTGCGGGGTCGGACATCGAGGAGGGTGCGTGGTCGAGCAGTCAGCCGACGGGTCAGTGGAGGGCGAGACCGGTACGCGGCTCGCCGACCGGGTTCGGGCCAGCTTTGAGCGACAGGGTCTGATGCGGCTGCTGGGCGCTGAGTTGGCCGACGTCGACCGTGGGCGCGTACGGATCGACCTGCCGCGGCGGCCCGAGGTGAGCCAGCAGCACGGCTACGTGCATGCCGGTGCGACCAGCGCCATCGCTGACAGCGCGGGCGGGTACGCAGCGCTCACGCTGATGCCGCAGACGTCGGAGGTCCTCACCGTCGAATTCAAGCTCAACCTCCTCGCGCCGGCGGCCGGGCAACGGCTGGAGGCGATCGGGACGGTGCTCAAGTCGGGTCGCACACTGAGCGTCTGCAAACTCGAGGTGTACGCCGTCGAGGATGAGGAGCAGCGCAAGCTCGTCGCGGTGGGCCAGCAGACTCTGATTGGAGTGCCGGCCGCGGCGGCGCAGTGAGCCGGACTTCCATGATCACCGGCAGATCAGTGGCTGGCCGGTAGCGTGGTCGCTCGTCCTGGAGGAGGTCGCGGGAGACCTGGACGAGCTGCGCCGCTGGCGCTCTTTCGCGGGTGCTGGTTTCGCGCCACGATGGCAGCGTCGGTCACATGAAGGGGAGCCAACGTGCTGAGCAAGCCCAAGGCGTCGTACACGAGCGCGACATCGACCACGCCGCTCATCGGCCAGACCATTGGTGACAACTTCGAGGCGACGGTCGCCCGGTGGGGTGACCGGGAGGCGCTCGTCGACTGCGCGACGCACCGGCGGTGGACGTACAACGAGCTCGACGTCGAGGTGGATGAGCTCGCCCTCGGGCTGATGGAGGTCGGCGTCCAGGCCGGTGACCGTGTCGGCATCTGGGCGCCAAACTGCGCGGAGTGGGTGATCGTCCAGTACGCGACAGCGAAGATGGGCGCGATCCTCGTCAACGTCAACCCCGCCTACCGCAGCCACGAGCTGGCCTACGTGGTGAAGCAGTCCGGCATGCGGCTGCTGTTCAGCGCCACCCAGCACAAGACGTCCAACTACCGGCAGATGATCGAGGAGACCCGCTCCCAGCTGCCGGATCTCGAGCAGGTCGTCTACATCGGCGAGGACTCGTGGCGGGAGCTCGCCGAGCGAGGTGGGCGCGCGGACCACGTGCTGCTCGAGGAGCGGATGGCGGAGCTGTCGTTCGATGACCCCATCAACATCCAGTACACGTCAGGCACAACGGGTTTCCCCAAGGGCGCGACGTTGTCGCACCACAACATCCTCAACAACGGCTACTTCGTCGGAGAGCTGATCAACTACACCGAGAAGGACCGGATCTGCCTGCCGGTGCCCTTCTACCACTGCTTCGGGATGGTGATGGGCAACCTTGCGGCCACCTCGCACGGGGCGTGCATGGTGATCCCCGCGCCGTCCTTCGACGCGACGGCGACGCTGCAGGCGGTGGCCGAGGAGCGGTGCACGTCGCTGTACGGCGTCCCGACCATGTTCATCGCCGAGCTGCGGCTGCCCGACTTCGAGTCCTACGACCTCTCCACGCTGCGAACGGGGATCATGGCCGGCTCGCCCTGCCCGGTCGAGGTGATGAAGAAGGTCGTCACCCGGATGCACATGGCTGAGGTGGCGATCTGTTACGGAATGACCGAGACGTCACCGGTCTCGACGATGACCTCGCCGGACGACGACCTGGTGCGCCGGACCGAGACGGTCGGTCGGACGATGCCTCACTTGGAGTCGAAAATCGTGGACCCCGTGAGCGGACTGGTGGTCCCTCGCGGGACACCGGGAGAGCTCTGCACCCGCGGGTACTCGGTGATGCTCGGGTACTGGGACGAGCCGGAGAAGACCGCCGAGGTTATCGACGAGGCCGGCTGGATGCATACCGGCGACCTCGCCGTGATGGACGACGAGGGGTACGTCAACATCAGCGGCCGGATCAAGGACATGGTGATCCGGGGTGGCGAGAACGTCTATCCCCGCGAGGTGGAGGAGTTCCTCTACGGCCACCCTGACATCGCCGACGTGCAGGTGATCGGAGTGCCGGACGAGAAGTTAGGCGAGGAGTTGATGGCCTGGGTGGTGCTGAAGCCGGGAGCAGAGCCCCTGACCGCCGAGGCGTTGCGGTCGTACTGCGAAGGCAAGCTCGCCCACTACAAGATCCCGAGGTACGTCCACTGCGTCGACGGCTTCCCCATGACGGTCACGGGGAAGGTGCGGAAGGTCGAGATGCGTGAGCAGGCGGTGGAGATGCTCGGACTGCAGGCCGCTGCCGCCACCCGCAACGCCTGAGAGCGTCATACCCACCAGCCGGACCTGGAGAGCGCTCCGCCACCGGGTTGAAGATTCTCGCGCCACTGCGGACGATCACGGCGTTCGCCGTATGCCACTGAGGCCCTCCGCGGCGTAACGAACGCCGGGGAGGGCCTCAGTGGCGTTGGGGCTTGGTGCCCCTCGTGCGTGCTTAGCCGACGGACACGAACGTGCGTGCCACGCGGCTGCTGCCGTCGGAGAAGTCGACGATGCCGAAGTACGGCGACGTCCTGTCCGTCGACAGCGTGCCCCTGAACGTCACCGGCGTGCCGACCTTCACCGGCTGGGTCGCCGGGGCGAACGCCAGCACGCCGGTGTCGGTCGAGGGGACGAGGAACGTGCGGACGTCGAAGCGCGTCGTCTCCGCGTTGTCCTTCACCGACCACGCCTGCACGTGGATGACGTAGTCGCCTGCCGGCAGCACCGCGGTGACGATCTCGTTCGAGCCGCCCGCGGCCGACTGCGCCACGATGTCGCCGCCGACCCGCTGGATGAACAGGTCGAGGTCGTCAGCATTCGGGTTCGGCGACTTCACTTCGACACGTGTCGCGAACGTCCCCGCAGGCACAGTGATCTTCTGCTGGTAGTTGCGCTCGTCACCGGGGCTGAAGCGGGCGCCGCCGGTGTTGGTGGCGGTGGCGTTCGCCACCTCACCCCTGGCCAGTCCCAGCACCGACGCCTTCATCGAGCCGGTGTACCCCGGGCGCACGTCGATGCTCACGTCGGCGGCGTCCACTGCGGTGCTGACGATCGCCGGCGCGGAGGCTGCAACCGGCTTCACCGCGATCGGCGAACGGACATCGTGTGTTCCGTCGGACCAGGTCAGGTAGCCCTGCTGGTACGAGCCGGCCTTGGCGTCGTCCACGGTGAAGGTGACCTTGAACGTGGCGGACTGGCCCGGACGCAGCCGCAGCACCGACGGCTCCACCCTGACGTCGATGCCGTCGAGGCCGGTCACCTGCGCGCGGTAGGTGGTCGGAGCACCCTTGGTCTCTACGTTCGTCACCGTGCGGGTGACCGTCTGCTGACCCACGAGATCACCGATGGCGATCGAGGCCAGGTTCAGGTCGGACGCGTCGATGGGGTTGAGCGACACCGGAGTGCCGTCCGACCAGCTCACGCCCTGGCCTGCCAGGAAGTCCCACCAGTCGCTCTGGTCGGAGTCGTAGACCAGGCCCGGGTCGAGGAACCGGCGCGGCTCGACGAACCCGGCGCCGGACGCGAACACGTCGTTGCTCGCCTCGCTGGCGTGGTCCCGGGCGGTCGTCATCATCGCGGACTTGACAGCCATCGGGGACCAGGACGGGTACGCCTGCTTGACGAGGGCCGCCAGGCCCGCGATGTGCGGAGACGCCATCGACGTTCCCGAGGCGTAGTCGAACGACCGGCCTTGTGCCCGCGGCGAGTACGCGGCCAGCACGCCGACGCCGGGAGCGGACAGGTCCGGCTTCAGCAGGTCCCCGCCGGCACCGGCCGTCGGGCCGCGTGAGGAGAACGGCGCCACCTCGGGCACCTGGGTGTCAGAACCGATGTTGGTGTCCTCGATCGCGCCGGTCGGGTTCTGGGTGCCCTGCACGTAAGCCCGGACGGCGTCACGCCTGGTGTCGTCGAGGTGCAGCCCGGGGACGAAGAACGCGTCGTTGTCGAGTGAGCCCGGCTCACGGTTGACCAGCACGATGCCGACCCCGCCGGCGCGCTTCACCTCCAGCGACTTGTCGATCCGAGGGGTCAGGCCCCGGTCGCAGACCACCAGCTTGCCGGCAGCCTTGCTCTCGTCCAGGGAGCCGTCGGCGCACAGCCGCGCGTTCTCGACCCCCTCAGCAGAGGGATCCTTGGCGATCTCGTCCGACAGCACCATCGGCGTCTGCTGCGGCAGCGGTGCAGCGACCGAGGAGCCGATGAAGCGCTGTCCGTCGCCCGTGACGAGGGTCTTCTCGTAGACCACGTGGGTGGACGCCGCCACGGTCGTCAGCCACGGCGACGGATGGTTCGTCGTGGAAGCGCTCGGGCCGCTGTTGCCGGAGGAGGCAGCGACGAACACGCCCGCGTCCGCGGCGAACATGAACGCCAGCTCCACCGGCGCGAGGAAGTTGTCGGTGGTGCCGCTGATCGAGAAGTTCAGGACGTCCACACCGTCGGCGACGGCCTAGTCGATCGCGGCCACGCTGTCGGCCGTGGAGCAGCCGCCACAGCCGGCGTTGTCGTCCCAGCAGACCTTGTAGGCCGCGACGTGGGCCGCCGGCGCCATACCGGAGATCGTGCCCAGGTCCCGCCCGTCGATGCTCGCGCGGACCCCGTAGTTGCCTGCCGCGGTGCTCGCGGTGTGCGTACCGTGACCGGCCACGTCCAGCGGCGAGAGGCTCTCGTAGTCGGCCAGGCGGTTCGCCCCGAAGCCCTCGACGAAGTAGCGGGCGCCGACCAGCTTGTTGTTG
>JASBSH010000371.1 GCA_030149025.1 Actinomycetales bacterium
ACAAGCCGCGCGTCGTCGTCGTCCTGCAGCGCGAGCAGGCGGTCGCCGAGATGCTTCCCGACCGCGACGTCGACTGGGCGACCGTGATGCGGGAGGGGGCCGTCGAGCCCGCCGAGTGCGTCGAGGTCGAGGCGACCGACCCGCTCTACGTCCTGTACACGTCGGGGACGACGGGCAAGCCGAAGGGGATCGTGCGCGACAACGGCGGGCACGCCGTGGCGTTGCACTGGTCGATGACGAACATCTTCGGCGTCTCGCCGGGCGAGGTGTGGTGGACGGCGAGCGACGTCGGCTGGGTCGTCGGACACTCCTACATCGCCTACGCGCCGCTCCTGGCCGGGTGCACGACCGTGCTGTACGAGGGCAAGCCGGTGGGGACACCGAACGCCGGCGCGTTCTGGCGCCTGGTCAGCGACCACAAGGTCAACGTGATGTTCACGGCGCCGACGGCCATCCGCGCCATCAAGAAGGAGGACCCGGACGGCGAGCTGATGGCGGGGTACGACCTGTCCAGCCTGCACACCCTGTTCCTCGCCGGTGAGCGACTGGACCCCGACACCTACGAATGGGCGACCAAGCGGCTCGGCATCCCGGTGGTCGACAACTGGTGGCAGACCGAGACCGGCTGGCCCATCGCGGCCAACCCCCGCGGGCTGGAGCCTCTCCCGATCAAGGCCGGGTCGCCGTCCGTGCCTGTTCCCGGCTACGACGTGCGCGTTCTCGACAGCGACGGCAATGAGGTGCCGGCAGGCACCGAGGGCGCGGTGTGCATCCGGCTGCCGCTGCCGCCCGGCACGCTGCCGACGCTGTGGCGCGACGACGACCGCTACGTCAGCAGCTACCTGTCCGCCTTCCCCGGCCACTACCTGACCGGGGACGGTGGCTACCTCGACCCGGACGGCTACCTGTTCGTCATGGGCCGCACGGACGACGTCATCAACGTCGCCGGGCACCGGCTGTCGACGGGCACCCTGGAGGCCGCGATCGCCGGGCACCCTGAGGTGGCCGAGTGCGCGGTCATCGGCGTCGCCGACGAGCTCAAGGGCCAGCTGCCGCGGGCTCTGGTGGTGCTCAAGGCCGGCTCGCAGGCGGACGTGCAGACGGTCGCCACCGAGTGCATCCGCAGGGTCCGGGAGGAGGTCGGTGCGGTCGCGGCGCTGAAGCAGGTGGACGTCGTCCCGGGGCTTCCGAAGACACGGTCCGGGAAGATCCTGCGCAAGACCATGCGGGAGATCGCGGACGGCCGGCAGGTTCATGTGCCCTCGACGATCGAGGACGTCGCGGTGCTGGACGCGCTGCGGCCGCTGTTGCGGCCCTAGCGCTTGCCGAGGCACTCGGTCAGGGCGTCGCGTCGAGTACCCTCTCGCGGGGGCGCTCCACGAATTCGAACCGGACTTTCGAACCAGACGCTCTGAGACCCAGTGCGAGGAAGGACGTCGGCATGCCGTCGCGCAGCTCCGCCCCGAAGCTGAACCTCGAGGTGGTGGTCGAGACGGCCCTCGCGGTCTTGGACAAGGACGGTCTGGGTGCGGTCACCACCCGGCGTGTGGCCGAGGAGCTGGGCACCGGACCTGCCTCCCTGTACGCGTACGTCCGCAACAAGGACGAGCTGCTGTCCTTGGTGCTCGACAAGGTGCTGGCAGACATCCCGCTGCCGACCGCACGGGGGACGTGGCAGCAGCGGCTGCTGCGCTACGGCCGGCAGACGCGCAAGGCGCTGCTCGCCCATCCCGGCATAGCGGCCGTCGCGATGGCGGTCCCGTCGACGGGTGCGGCGTCTGCCGCCCGCCAGGACTGGTTGCGCGGTCTCCTCTGTGGCGCCGGTCTCCCCGAGGAGGAGCTGCAGGCGGCCGTGGACAGCATCTCCCTCTACGTCCTCGCCGGCGCTCACGAGGAGGAGCTGCTGACCGGGACCGAGCGGGGCAGCGGGGCTGCCCAGCGGTTCGAGTACGGCCTGCGGCTGATGGTCGGCGGGCTCGAGCAGCAGCTCGAGCGGCACGTGGAGCACCTCCCGCAGCACAGCCAGGGCACCTGACCGGGGGCCGAGCGGTGCGCCTGCCCACCATCCGTGACGTCCTGGCGCTGCCGGACCTCCAACGCGGTCATCCCGAAGTGGTCGCCGCCCCGGAGCGCCTCGACCGGCCCGTCCGTTGGGTCCACGTCGTCGAGCTCGTCGACGTCGCGGGCTTGTTGCAGGGCGGTGAGCTCGTGCTCACGACCGGCGTCGCGCTCCCCGACGACACCGACGGTCTGCGCGCCTACGTGCGTGGCCTGGTCGAGGGCGGCGCCGCCGGCCTCGTCATGGAGCTGGGGGAGCGGTGGCAGGCCCCCCCTGGCCCCCTTGTCAAGGCGGCCGAGTCCGCGGAGCTGCCTGTCGTCGTCCTGCACACGCCGGTGAAGTTCGTTGCGATCACCGAGGCCGTCCACGCGACGATCCTGAGCGCCCAGCACGCGGAGCTGACCGCATCCGAGCAGCTGCACCGGGTCTTCACCCGATTGGGCGTCGAGGGCGCCGACGTGCAGGAGATCCTCGAGGAGGCGGCCACCTGGGCGGCGGCGCCGGTCGTGCTCGAGAGCCCTGCCCGCCGGGTTCTCGCCGTCGCCACCGGAGGCCGGGACCGGCAGGCGGTGCTGTCGGACTGGGAGCAGCGCTCGCGCCGCGTCGTGGTCACCGGGACGGGCGTCGGGGGACCGGAGCCGTGGCTGGTGGCGGGCGTGGGAGCGCGAGGACGCTCCTGGGGGCGGCTCGTCCTGCAACCGGACGGCGCCCCGACGAGCCGGCAGCGGATGGTGCTGGAGCGGGCCGCCTCCGCGCTCGCGCTCAACCGGCTGATCGAACGGGACGAGCAGTCGCTGGAACGGGTCGCCCACCAGAACGTGCTCACCGACCTCCTCGCGCGCCGGCGCTCGGAGGAGGACCTGCACGCCGTGACGGCGGCGCTCGGGGTGCCCACTCGCGGCAGGACTCTGATCGGGGCCGTGGTGCGGGCCCGGCCGTCCGACCCCGAGCGGGTCTTCGCGGTGGCAAAGGCGGTGGCGCGCTCCCGGTCCGCCGCGTTGGTCGCCCCGTTCGCCGGCGGCACGGGCGTCCTGCTCACGGTCGAGGGACCCTCGCGCCGCGAACCCGCCCTGCGCCGGCTCGCCGAGTACGTCCACCGGCAGCTGGCGGAGGTGCAGGCCCGAGCGGTCATCGGCGTGGGAGCCGACGCAGAGACCTTCGCCGAGGCCGCCTCGTCCTTGGCGGAGGCCGCGCAGGTGGCCGAGGCCGCCGACATCGGCCGGCAGGGGGATGACGGCCCCTCGCAGAACGGCTACGTGCGTGACCGGCCGTATCTCGAGCTCGCCGACGTCCGGCTGCGCGGGCTGCTCGCTCTCCTGGGCGACGACGCGCGCCTGCAGGTGTTCGTCGAGCGCGAGCTCGGGCCGCTGCTGTCGGAGGGGACCCGGTCCGGCGATGAGCTGCTGCGAACCCTGACCGGCTACCTCGAGGCCGGCCGCAACAAGTCGGCCGCGGCCGAAACCCTGCACCTGAGCAGACCGGCGTTCTACCACCGCATGCAGCAGCTCGAGCAGCTGCTCGGCGTGGACCTCGACGACGTGGACTCCTGCCTGTCGCTGCACGTGGCGGTCACCGCCCTGCAGATGGCCCGCGGCCGTGCCCGGACCCGCCTGGCCTAGCAGGCTGTCAAGCGCGCCGGGGGAAACCAGCCACCCTGTCCGGTGCATATCACGCGGTGACTGACGCACACTCAAGTCGTGAGCACCTACCACAGCACAGACCTGGTCACCCACTGGATCTCCGGCAAGCCCGCGACCGGCGCCTCGTCGCGCACGGCCGACGTCTTCGACCCCGCCACGGGTCGCGTCACCAAACAGGTGGCGCTCGCGGACGCCGGCGACGTCGCCACCGCGGTCGCCGCGGCCCGGGAGGCGTTCGCCGGGTGGAGCGCGGCCTCCCTCACCAGGCGAACCCAGGTCCTGTTCGCGTTCCGGGAGCTGCTCAACGCCCGCAAGGAGGAGCTCGCGCAGATCATCACCTCCGAGCACGGGAAGGTGCTGTCCGACGCCCTCGGGGAGGTGACCCGCGGCCTGGAGGTCGTCGAGTTCGCCTGCGGCATGCCGCATCTGCTCAAGGGCGGCCACTCCGAGGGCGTTTCCACCGGCGTGGACGTGTACTCGCTGCGCCAGCCGCTGGGGGTCGTGTCGATCATCTCGCCGTTCAACTTCCCGGCCATGGTCCCGATGTGGTTCTTCCCCATCGCCATCGCCGCCGGGAACACCGTGGTGCTCAAGCCGAGCGAGAAGGACCCGTCGGCCGCGAACTTCCTGGCCGAGCTGTGGAGCGAGGCTGGGCTCCCCGACGGCGTCTTCAACGTGGTGCACGGGGACAAGGAGGCGGTCGACGCGCTGCTGGAGCACCCGGACGTGGCATCGGTGTCGTTCGTCGGCTCCACCCCGATCGCGAAGTACGTGTACGAGACCGGCACCCGGCACGGCAAGCGCGTCCAGGCCCTCGGCGGGGCGAAGAACCACATGGTCGTCCTCCCGGACGCCGACCTCGACCTCGCCGCAGACGCCGCTGTCAACGCCGGCTTCGGCTCGGCGGGTGAGCGGTGCATGGCGATCTCGGCGCTCGTGGTCGTCGAGCCGGTCGCCGACGCCCTGGTCGAGAAGATCAAGGAGCGGATGTCGACGTTGAAGGTCGGCGACGGACGCCGCGGCTGCGACATGGGTCCCCTCGTCACCGGCGCGCACCGGGACAAGGTCGCCTCCTACCTGGACGCCGGCACGCAGGCGGGTGCGGACCTCGCGGTCGACGGCCGCGGCATCGACGTGGACGGCGAACAGGGAGGCTTCTGGCTCGGACCGTCGCTCCTCGACCGGGTCACCACGGACATGTCGGTGTACACCGACGAGATCTTCGGGCCGGTGCTGTCGGTCGTCCGGGTCGGCTCCTACGAGGAGGCCCTGAAGGTGGTGAACGCCAACCCGTACGGGAACGGGACGGCAATCTTCACCAACGACGGCGGCGCGGCCCGCCGGTTCCAGACCGAGGTGCAGGTCGGGATGGTGGGGATCAACGTCCCGATCCCCGTGCCCATGTCGTACTACTCCTTCGGTGGGTGGAAGGACTCGCTGTTCGGCGACACGCACGCCCACGGGGTCGAGGGCGTGCACTTCTTCACCCGTGGCAAGGTCGTGACCGCACGGTGGCTGGACCCCAGCAACGGCGGGATCAACCTGGGCTTCCCGCAGAACGCCTGACGAAGGGCTCGACGACATGAGCGACATGACGCACCTGACCGAGAGCGCACAGCGCACCTACGAGCTGGACCGGGAACACGTCTTCCACTCCTGGTCGGCGCAGGCGGCGCTCAAGCCGATGGTGATCGAACGGGCCGAGGGCTCGTACGTCTGGGACGGGGAGGGCAATCGCCTTCTGGACTTCTCGTCCCAGCTGGTCAACACGAACATCGGCCATCAGCACCCGCGGGTTGTGGATGCCATCCGGGAACAGGCCGCCAGGCTCTGCACGATCGCCCCGCAGCACGCCAACGACCAGCGGTCGGAGGCGGCGCGTCTCGTCGCCGAGGTCGCGCCCGAGGGCATGCACACGGTGTTCTTCACCAACGCGGGCGCCGAGGCGGTGGAGCACGCGGTCCGGATGGCCCGGCTGCACACCGGGCGCATCAAGGTGCTCTCCACCTACCACTCGTACCACGGCGGCACCGCGACGGCCGTGAACATCACCGGCGACCCGAGGCGCTGGGCGAACGACTACGGCAGCGCCGGTGTCGTGCACTTCTTCGGGCCGTTCCTGTACCGGTCGGCGTTCCACTCGACCACCGAGGAGCAGGAGCGCGACCGGGCGCTGCAGCACCTCGAGCAGCTCGTGGCCTTCGAGGGCCCGCAGACCATCGCCGCGATCGTGCTGGAGACCATCCCGGGCACGGCCGGGATCATGCCGCCGCCGCCCGGGTACCTGGCCGGCGTCCGTGAGATCTGCGACCGGTACGGGATCGTGCTCGTGCTCGACGAGGTGATGGCCGGCTTCGGCCGTACGGGCGCCTGGCTGGCTCTGGACCACTACGGCGTCGTGCCGGACCTGATCACCTTAGCCAAGGGGGTGAACTCCGGCTACGTACCGCTCGGGGGTGTGATCATCTCCGACGCGATCGCCCAGACGTTCGCCGACCGTGTGTACCCGGGGGGCCTGACCTACTCCGGGCACCCGCTGGCCTGCGCCGCGGTGGTCGCCACGATCAACGCGATGCGCGACGAGCAGATGGTGGAGAACGCCGACCGCATCGGCCGTGAGGTTCTCGGCCCGGGGCTGCGTGAGCTGGCCGAGCGGCACCCTGCGGTGGGCGACGTGCGCGGGCTGGGCGTGTTCTTGGCGGTCGAGCTGGTGAAGGACCGCTCCACGAAGGAGCCGCTGGCGCCCTACGGCGGCACCTCCCCGGCGATGAACGAGCTCGTCGCGGCCTGCAAGCAGCGCGGGCTGCTGCCGTTCACCAACTACAACCGGCTGCACGTCGTACCGCCCTGCAACGTCTCGGAGGCGGAGGCGAAGGACGGCCTGGCGATCCTCGACGAGGCCCTGGCGGTCGCGGACGCCCACACGACGGCGTGATGCGGCTGGAGAGCGGCAGCCGCACCACGTGGACCGTTCACGAGCCGCTCCGCAAGGTCTACATCACCCCGACCCAGAGCCAGGAGTGACAGGCGGATGCACCAGTTCATCGACGGGCAGCGGACCACCGCGAGGGGCGACGAGATGTTCGACGTCATCGACCCCTCGACCGGCGAGGTGCTGGAACAGGTCGTCCTCGCCGGACAGGCGGAGGTCGACGCAGCGGTCGCCGCAGCCCGAAACGCTTTCCCGCAGTGGGCCACCGCGACACCGGCGGAGCGTTCTGCCGCGCTGACCAGGCTCGCGGCGATCCTCGACGAGCGCGCGGGCGAGCTCGCGGAGACCGAGACCCGCCAGGCGGGCAAGCCGATCCGCCTCTCCACCGAGTTCGACGTGCCGGGCACCGTCGACAACGCCGCGTTCTTCGCCGGCGCCGCCCGCGACCTGCAGGGCAAGGCGGCGGCGGAGTACTCCGCCGAGCACACCTCGATGGTGCGCCGCGACCCCGTCGGCGTCGTCGGCTCCATCTCGCCGTGGAACTACCCGCTGCAGATGGCGGCCTGGAAGATCTTTCCCGCCGTGGCTGCCGGGAACACGATCGTGCTGAAGCCCGCCGAGATCACCCCGCTGACCTCCCTGATGCTCGCGGAGGCGTGCCGGGACGCCGGCATCCCCGACGGTGTCGTCAACGTGGTGACGGGCACCGGCCCGGTGGCGGGACAGGCGCTGGTCGGCCACGTGGACGTCGACATGGTGTCCTTCACCGGCTCCACCGTCGTCGGCCGGCAGGTCATGGCGACAGCCGCCGCGTCGGGCAAGCGGGTGCACCTGGAGCTCGGCGGCAAGGCGCCGTTCGTCGTGTTCGACGACGCGGACCTCGAGGCCACCATCCACGGTGCCGTCGCCGGGGCCCTCATCAACACCGGTCAGGACTGCACCGCCGCCACACGGGCCTACGTGCAACGGCCGCTGTACGAGCAGTTCGTGGACGGCGTGGCGCAACTGATGTCGCAGGTACGGCTCGGCCCGACCATGGACCCCGCGACCGACCAGGGACCCCTGGTCTCACAGCGGCAGCTCGAGCGGGTCTCCGGTGCGGTCGAGCGGGCACGGGCGGACGGCGCCAAGGTCGTCGTGGGAGGCCGGCGTCCGGGCGGTGAGCTGGCGCGCGGCAGCTACTACGAGCCGACGCTCGTCACGGGCGCGGCACAGTCGTCCGACATCGTGCAGAACGAGGTCTTCGGTCCCGTCCTGGTCGCGCTGCCGTTCGACGCCGACGACGAGGGGCTGGCGCTGGCGAACGACACCCGCTACGGGCTGGCGGCGTCCGCCTGGACGCGTGACGTCGTCCGGGCGATGCGAGCCACACGCGAGCTGCGCGCCGGCTGCGTGTGGGTCAACGACCACATCCCGATCGTGAGCGAGATGCCGCACGGTGGCCTCGCGGCGTCCGGTTTCGGCAAGGACATGAGCACGTACTCCTTCGAGGAGTACACCGTCGTCCGGCACGTCATGGTGGAGACGACCGGGACGGCCCACAAAGGCTGGCACCGCACGATCTTCAGCCACGGCGACCAGGGCTGACGGCCGCTCGTGCGCAACGGAGACGTCTCCCACTGGTGGCACCGGCTGGGAGGACCACCCGCACTCCGTGACCCTCTCGATGGCAGCGCGGACGTCGACGTGTGCATCGTCGGCGGCGGGTACACCGGTCTCTGGACGGCGTACTACCTGGCCGGCGCGGCGCCGGATCTTCGGATCGCCGTCGTGGAGAAGGAGTTCTGCGGGTTCGGTGCCTCAGGGCGCAACGGCGGGTGGCTGACCGCTGCGCTGGCCGGCTCCCGACGGCGCTACGCGGCCACGCACGGCAGGCAGGCGGTCCTGGAGCTGCAGCGCGAGATGCAGCGGACCGTCGACGAGGTCATCGCCGTCGCAGCCACCGAGTCGATCGACGCGGACATCGTGAAGTCGGGCAACGTCACGGTGGCGCGCACGCCCGCGCAGATGGGTCGCCTGCAGGCGACGGTGGCGGCGGACAACGAGTGGGGCGACCGCGACCACGTGCTGCTGGCCGCCGAGGAGGTTGCCGACCGCATCCGGGTCGCCGCCGCGCTCGGGGGCTCGTTCACGCCGCACTGCGCCCGCCTCCAGCCGGCGCGGTTGGTGCGCGGCCTCGCCGGCGCGGTGGAACGGCGCGGCGTCGAGATCTACGAGCGCACCGCCGTCAGCAACATCCGGCCCGGGGAGGCGGTGACGGCGAGCGGGACCGTTCGCGCCAGGTACGTCCTGCGCGCCACCGAGGGGTTCACCGCAGGCATCCCCGGTCTGCGGCGCCAGTGGCTGCCGATGAACTCGGCGATGGTGGTGACAGAGCCCTTGCCGAGCTCGGTCTGGGACGAGATCGGCTGGGAGGCATGCGAAACCCTCGGGGACATAGCCCACGCCTACATGTACGCCCAACGCACCGCCGACGGCCGGATCGCTCTGGGTGGCCGCGGAGTGCCGTACCGGTACGGCTCCCGGACGGACACCGACGGGCGCACGCAGCCGGCCACGGTGGCCTCCCTGACGCGCATCCTGCGCGAGTTCTTCCCCGCGGCCGCCGGGGCGAAGGTCGACCACGCCTGGGCCGGCGTGCTCGGCGTGCCTCGCGACTGGTGCTCCACGGTCGGCGTTGACCGCGTCAGCGGACTGGGCTGGGCGGGGGGCTACGTGGGCCACGGCGTCGCGACCTCCAACCTGGCAGGCCGCACGCTGCGCGACCTCGTGCTGGGACTCGACACGCCGCTCGTGAAGCTACCGTGGGTGGACCGGAAGGTGCGCCGCTGGGAGCCGGAGCCGTTGCGCTGGCTGGGAGTTCACGCTCTCTACACCGCCTACCGGGCAGCCGACCGGCTCGAGGCACGCGGACGGACGAGCACCGCATCCCTGGCCCGGCTGGCCGACGTGGTGGCCGGTCGTGACTGACCCGCGCAGCGACGTTGCCGCCCGTTCCCTGGCTGACGCCGAACCCGCCGTCTTCTGGCTCGACGACCAGGCGCGCCCTGAGGCCAGCGAGTCGTTGGTGGGCGAGTTGCGCTGTGACCTCGCGGTCGTCGGTGGCGGTTTCAGCGGGCTGTGGACGGCGCTGCTCGCCAAGGAGTCCGATCCCTCACTCGACGTCGTGCTCCTCGAAGCGCGTGAGATCGGCTGGGCCGCATCGGGTCGCAACGGCGGCTTCTGCGCCGCCAGCCTTACGCACGGCCATGCGAACGGGATGGCGCGGTGGCCGTCCGAGATGCCCGTGCTGGAACGGCTGGGAGCGGAGAACCTGGCAGCGATCGGCGAGACGGTCGAGCGGTACGCCATCGACTGCTCCTTCGAGCGAACGGGTGAGCTGACGGTCGCCGTGCAGCCCTGGCAGGTGGCGGACCTGCGTGCCGAGGCCGAGGCGCGGTCCGCCTCCGGCGCGGCCGTCCAGTGGCTGGACGCCGAGCAGGTCCGGGCGGAGGTGCACTCGCCCACCTACCTCGGAGGCGTGTGGGACCACGAGGGCGTCGCCATGGTGAACCCGGCCCGGCTCGCCTGTGGTCTTCGACGGGTCTGCCTCGAGCTCGGCGTTC
Source organism: Actinomycetales bacterium (assembly GCA_030149025.1). Taxonomy (GTDB): domain Bacteria; phylum Actinomycetota; class Actinomycetes; order Actinomycetales; family BWSM-131; genus BWSM-131. The sequence continues at coordinate 10,237 of JASBSH010000371.1, forward strand.
GCATCCATGAGCGGACACCGGTTCAGAACCTTGCCCAGGACGGGGCTGAGTCGGTGCTCACCACTCCGTACGGCCGCGTCCGGGCCAGGCGAGTTGCGTTGGGCACGAACGTCTTCCCGTCGCTGCTGCGCCGCGCCCGCTGGTACACGGTCCCGGTGTGGGACTACGCCCTCATGACCGAGCCGCTGGACGACGAGCAGCGAGCCGCCATCGGTTGGCGCGCCCGGCAGGGGATGGCGGACGCGGGCAACCAGTTCCACTACTACCGGCTGACGGACGACAACCGGATCCTGTGGGGCGTTCCGCGTCAGAGTTAGTGCACCAGGACCGGCTTGAAACACCCAACCAGAGGAGCGGTACGTTCCGTCCGTTTCGAAAGGTTGGAGTACATGACAGAACCCAAGCCCACGTCTGGTCCGGGAACCCTGCCACCGCGGATGTGTCCGCCTGCTCTGATGGGCGAACGCCACCCAGGACATACAGTGTCATTTGTCGGACACGAGGGATAGAGGGTCTCATGACTAACAACCTTGTGGACAGGATGCTCCGGCAACCTGGAGCACGATTCACCTGGCGGATGACCAGCCAAGACCGCGGTCTGATCGCATACGGTCACGGCTCCGTCGACTTCCAGGCCGAGAAGGTTGCGACCGTGGACCACTATCTCGTGCCCGACCTCGTGCCCGCGCCAACCGGCGGCATTCAAAAGGCAGAGCCCCCGACGGCGCGGACGATCACCGCGAGAGACGCAATTTTCGTGCTCGCCCCTGCCGAGGATGCCGACGAGGAATGGCTCGCCATCGAGACCGGCGCCGGTGGGCTGTCCGCGTCCGTCCTCGCCCCGATCCTGTGGCTTCGGGGAAGCACCCTCAACCACCACGAGGACCCCATTCCGGC
>JASBSH010000391.1 GCA_030149025.1 Actinomycetales bacterium
GTGATGGCCGGTGTCCAGCTCGTGCTCGAGACGCTCTGCGAGAAGGCGCCCGTCGTCGTCCCCACACCGGCGTATCCGCCGTTCCTGGACGTCGCGCAGCTGACCGGGCGACCGCACGTGCAGGTGCCCCTTGACGCGGACGCGACTGTCGCCGAACTCGAACTCGAGCGGATCGAGGCCGAGCTGGCCGCCGGCGCGCGCACCGTCATCCTCTGCAACCCGCACAACCCCTGGGGACGGGCCTTCACCCGAGCAGAGCTCGAGGGGCTGCGTGACGTCGTGACGCGCCACGGCGCCAGAGTGATCTCGGACGAGATCCACGCTCCGCTCGTCCTTCCCGGTGCCGAGCATGTGCCGTACCTGGCGATCGAGGGGACGGCCGACCACGCGACCACGGTGCTGTCGGCGAGCAAGGCCTGGAACGTGCCCGGGCTGAAGTGCGCCCAGATCGTGGCGGGCAACGACGATGACGCGGCGGCCCTCGCCGGCGTCCCGCTCGCGGCCAACCACGGGGTCTCGCCGCTCGGCATCGTGGCCAACACCGCCGCGTTCGACGAGGGCGAGCCGTGGCTCAAGGCGTTCATCGCGCGCATCGACGAGCAGCGCTCGCTGTTGCAGGAGCTGGTCGCGACCCACCTGCCGGCGGCGAGGATACGGCCCATCGAGGCCACCTACCTTGCGTGGTTGGACCTTCGCGGCTACGGCTACGACGAGCCGGCAGGGGTCTGCCTGGAGCGTGGGCACGTGATGCTCAACGAGGGCACCGCGTTCGGCGAGGGCGGCGCCGGCCACGTGCGCGTCACCCTCGCGACATCACCTGAGCGGCTGACGGACGTGGTGCGGCGCCTGGCGACGGCCCTCACGCCCAGCTGAACCCATCGCCAGGGCGTGATCATGCAGCTCTGCACGTCGCCCGACCCGGCTGAAAGCGCAAGCCGCCCGAGCCACACCGCGATCATGCAGCTCTGCATGGATGCGCGCGCGGGCGTTGCATCGAAAGGCGTCATTGCGCCCTCCGGTTGCGGCTTGCCCGGCCACGACCGCAACTTGCCGGCGCAATGACGAGGTGGGGCTCATCGCCGTCTCGTGCAGAACTGCAAGATCACGAGTTGTTGGTGGCGAGGCCGTGCGCCTTGCGGATCTCGTCGACGATGTGCCCCATGATCTCGGTGAGGCCGAAGTCCTTGGGAGTGAAGACGGCGGAAACACCATGGGACAGAAGGTCTTTGGCGTCACCCTCCGGGATGATCCCGCCGACGATCACCGGCACGTCGGCCACGCCCTCGGCCCGCAGGCCCTGGACGACCTGCGGCACCAGCTCCATGTGCGACCCCGACAGCACGGACAGCCCCACGCAGTGCACGTCCTCGTCCACCGCCGCCCGGACGATCTGCTCGGGCGTCAGCCGGATCCCCGAGTAGATCACCTCGAAACCGGCGTCCCGGGCGCGGACGGCCACCTGCTCGGCGCCGTTGGAGTGCCCGTCCAGACCCGGCTTGCCGACGAGCAGTCGCAGCCGGCTGCCCAGCTCCTCCCCCGTCGTCCGGACGGCGTCACGCACCTTGGCGAGCGCGGCTCCGGCCTCGCCGTGGGCGGCCGCACCGGCGGCTGCACCGCCGACCCCGGTCGGCGCTCGGTACTCACCGAAAACGTCCCTCAGCACCTGCGCCCACTCCCCGGTCGTGACACCTGCCCGTGCGCACTCCAGGCTCGCCTCAACGAGATTCGCGGAGCCGGCTGCATCGGCACGAAGCCTGTCCAGCGCGGCCGCAGCGCGGTCGCG
>JASBSH010000405.1 GCA_030149025.1 Actinomycetales bacterium
GTGATCGAGCCGATCGGCACCTCGGCGTCGTCGAAGCCCGGCCACAGCCCCTCGAACATGTGCCTGGACACGCGCCCGTGCAGCGTGGACACGCCGTTGGCCCGCTGGGCCAGCCGCAGGCCCATCACGGCCATGTTGAAGACGCCGGCCTGCCCGCCCGGGTAGCTCTCGGCGCCGAGCTCGAGGATCCGGTCCACCGGCACGCCCTTGAGCGCGTCCGAGTCGCCGAGGTAGAGGCGGATCTGGTCGGTGCCGAACCGGTCGATGCCGGCGGGGACCGGTGTGTGGGTGGTGAACACCGTGCCGGCACGGACGGCCTCGAGGGCCTCGTCGAAGGTCAGGCCGTCGCGCATCACCTCGCCGATCCGTTCCAGGCCCAGAAAACCGGCGTGCCCCTCGTTGGTGTGGAACACGTCCGGGGCCGGTGCGCCGGTCAGCCGCGACCACAGCCGCAGCGCGCGCACCCCGCCGATGCCGAGCAGCATCTCCTGTTGCAGCCGGTGATCGCTGCCACCGCCGTAGAGGCGGTCGGTGATGCCCCGGGCGGCGTCGTCGTTCTCCGGCACGTCGGAGTCCAGCAGCAGGAGCGGCACCCGGCCGACGTCCGCCTTCCACACGTGGGCCGCGAGCTCCCGACCGCCGGGCAGCGCGACCCGCACGGTGCAGGGCTGGCCGTCGTCCTCACGCAGGAGCGTGAGGGGCAGATCGTCGGGGTCCGAGACGGGGTACGTCTCGGTCTGCCAGCCGTCCCTGGTGAGCGCCTGCTTGAAGTAGCCGCTCTTGTACAGCAGCCCGACACCGACGATCGGCACACCGAGGTCGGAGGCGGTCTTGAGGTGGTCGCCGGCGAGGATGCCGAGGCCCCCCGAGTACTGCGGCAGCACCGAGGTGATCCCGTACTCGGGCGAGAAGTAGGCGATCGCCTTCGGCCGCTCCCCCGGCAGGGTCTGGTACCAGCGGTCCTCGGTGAGGTACCGGTCCAGGTCGCGAGCGGCCTCCTCGACGCGCCCGACGAAGGTGGCGTCGCCCGCGAGCGCCTCGCGCCGCTCGGGCGGCAGCTCGGCCAAGAGGGCGACCGGGTCCTCGTGCACCCGCTGCCACACGACCGGGTCCATGCTGGCGAACAGGTCCCGGGTCGGTGGGTGCCAGGACCAGCGCAGGTTCAGAGCGAGCGTGCCCAGCGCGCTGATGGGTGCCGGCAGGACCGTGCGGACCGTGAATCGTCGGATCGCTCTCACAGATTGCCAGGCTACGTCACCCGGCCGCCGAGGTGGCACGACGGTGTGCGGACCTTCGCCTCACACCATGACAAGTCAGATCGTGACAGCCGCAGCCCGGCGCCCGGGGGTGCGCGCCCCGAGTGTGCCCCTCGCCGAGGGTCGATAGGTTCACCGCGTGAGCAGATCGGGACAGAACGGCCGCAGGCGGGCCGCCGTGAAGCAGCAGACCACCAGACCTGTCGGTTCGCCCCTCGGCCGGATCCCGGTGCTGGAGGTCGGCCCGGTGGTCGACTGCGGCCGGTGGCCGGCCAAGGCGGTGGTCGGGGAGGCGATCCCGATCACCGCGACGGTCTTTCGTGAGGGGCACGACGCGGTCGCCGCGACCGCTGTCCTCCTGGACCCGGACGGCGGCGTCCACACCGCCGTGCGGATGGCGGAGACGGCTCCCGGCCTGGACCGGTACGAGGCGTGGGTCGTGCCGGACGCCGAGGGCGACTGGAGCTTCCGGGTCGAGGGCTGGGGCGACCCCTACGGCACGTGGGAGCACGACGCCGTCATCAAGGTCGAGGCCGACGTCGACACCGAGCTGATGCTCATGGAGGGCGCCCTGCTGCTGGAGCGCGCCGCGGGTGAGACCGGCCGTTCGCAGGACGACGTACGAATCCTGCGTGACGCCGTCCAGGGTCTGCGCGACGAGACCAGGCCGCCCCAGGCGCGCCTGGCCGCCGGTACCTCGGCCGCTGTGCACGCCGCGCTGGCGCGCCAACCGGTCCGCGACTTCGTCACCCCTTCGGCGACGTACACGCTGCGGGTCCAGCGGGAGCTGGCGCTCTTCGGGTCCTGGTACGAGTTCTTCCCCCGCTCCGTTGGCGCGCGCTACAACGAGGCGACCGGACGCTGGACGTCGGGGACCTTGCGCACCGCTGCCGAGGCGCTGCCGCGTATCGCCGAGATGGGTTTCGACGTCGCGTACCTGACGCCTGTGCACCCGATCGGGGAGACCAACCGCAAGGGCCGCAACAACACGCTGGTCCCTGAGCCGGGCGATCCGGGATCGCCGTACGCGATCGGGTCCGCCGAGGGGGGCCACGACGCCATCCACCCCGACCTCGGCACGTTCGAGGACTTCGACTACTTCGTCTCGCGGGCCAAGGAGCTCGGGCTGGAGGTGGCGCTGGACCTGGCGCTGCAGGCCTCGCCGGATCACCCCTGGGTGAAGGAGCACCCGGAGTGGTTCACCACGCGCGCCGACGGCACGGTGGCGTACGCGGAGAACCCGCCGAAGAAGTACCAGGACATCTACCCGGTCAACTTCGACAACGACCCCGAGGGCATCTACCGCGAGGTGCTGCGGATCCTGCTGAAGTGGATCGACCACGGGGTCACGGCGTTCCGGGTCGACAACCCCCACACCAAGCCGGTCGAGTTCTGGGAGTGGCTGATCGCGGAGGTCAACCGCCGCCACCCCGAGGTGATCTTCCTCTCGGAGGCGTTCACCCGGCCGGCGATGATGCGCACGCTGGCGAAGGTCGGCTTCCACCAGTCGTACACGTACTTCACGTGGCGGAACACCGCGGAGGAGCTGCGCGACTACCTGACCGAGCTGTCGACGGGCTCGGACGTCGTCACCGGCGGCAAGCCGGGGACGGCCGACTACATGCGGCCGAGCTTCTGGCCGACCACGCACGACATCCTCACTCCGGCAATGCAGTTCGGTGGGCCGACCGCGTTCGCGCTGCGCGCCGTCCTCGCCGCGACGATGTCGCCGACCTGGGGCATCTACTCGGGGTACGAGCTGGTGGAGAACGTGGCGCGGCCGGGCGTCGAGGAGCAGATCGACAACGAGAAGTACGAGTTCAAACCGAGGCACTTCGACGCCGCGCTCGAGTCGGGTCACAGCCTGCAGCCGCTGCTGACCAAGCTGAACAGGATCCGGCGAGCCCACCCGGCGCTGCAACGGCTGCGGGGCATCCGGTTCCACCCGACCGACGACCCGGCGGTGCTCGCGTACTCCAAGCACCTGCCCGCGCGCCTCAGCCCCACCGGGCACGAGGACACCGTCATCTGCGTCGTGAACCTGGACCCGCACTCGATGCGGGAGACGATCGTCCACCTGCAGATGCCCGAGCTCGGGATGGGTTGGCAGGAGGGCTTCGTGGCGCACGACATGCTGACCGAGCAGTCGTGGCAGTGGAGTGAGCATGCGTACGTCCGCCTCGGGTTCGAGACACCCGCGCACGTGGTTCATGTGAGGAGGGCCTGATGACGCAGTCCGTGCTGCGCGGACTCGACCTGCAGACACCGGGGCTTCAGCACGACCCGAACTGGTACAAGAAGGCGGTCTTCTACGAGGTCCTCGTCCGGGGCTTCTCGGACTCGAACGGTTCCGGCTCAGGTGACCTGACCGGGGTGCTGTCGAAGCTCGACTACCTGCAGTGGCTGGGCGTGGACTGCCTCTGGCTGCCGCCGTTCTACGCCTCTCCCCTGCGGGACGGCGGCTACGACGTCTCCGACTACTGCGCGGTGCTGCCGGAGTTCGGCACGCTGCCGGACTTCACCGAGCTCGTCAGCCAGGCGCACGCCCGGGGCCTGCGGGTGATCACCGACCTGGTCATGAACCACACCTCCGACCAGCACCCGTGGTTCCAGGCCAGCCGCTCGGACCCCGACGGTCCGTACGGGGACTTCTACGTCTGGAGCGACACCGACGAGAAGTACGCCGACGCGCGGATCATCTTCGTCGACACCGAGACGTCGAACTGGACGTTCGACCCGGTCCGCCGCCAGTTCTTCTGGCACCGCTTCTTCTCCCACCAGCCGGATCTCAACTTCGAGAACCCCGACGTGCGAGCAGCGATGTTCGACGTCGTCCGGTTCTGGCTGGAGCTGGGGATCGACGGGTTCCGGTTGGACGCCGTCCCCTACCTGTTCGAGGAGGAGGGCACCAACTGCGAGAACCTGCCGCAGACGCACGCCTTCCTCGCCGAGCTCCGCGAGATGATCGACCGTGAGTACCCCGGCCGGATCCTGCTCGCCGAGGCGAACCAGTGGCCGGCCGACGTCGTGGACTACTACGGCACGGGGGAACGGCCGGAGTGCCACATGTGCTTCCACTTCCCCGTGATGCCGCGGCTGTACTACGCGCTGCGGGAGGGCAAGGCGACCCCGATAGTCGACATCCTGGCCGACACCCCGCAGATCCCGGTCCCGACCGGACAGTGGGGCACGTTCCTTCGCAACCACGACGAGCTCACGCTCGAGATGGTCACCACGGAGGAGCGTGCCGCGATGTACGGCTGGTACGCGCCGGACCCGCGCATGCGCGCCAACGTCGGCATCCGGCGGCGGCTCGCGTCCCTGCTCGACAACTCCCGGGCGGAGATCGAGCTCATCAACGCGTTGCTGCTCGCGCTTCCCGGCAGCCCCTGCCTGTACTACGGCGACGAGATCGGCATGGGCGACAACATCTGGCTGGACGATCGGGACGCCGTCCGCACGCCCATGCAGTGGACGCCGGACCGCAACGCCGGCTTCTCCAGCGCCGACCCGGGCAAGCTGTACCTGCCGGTGATCCAGTCGCTGGTCTACCACTACAACAACGTCAACGTGGAGGCCCAGCTCGCCTCGTCGTCGTCCCTGCTGCACTGGACCCGGGGGATGCTGTCGATCCGCAAGCGGCACCCGGTCTTCGGTCTCGGGCGGTTCGTGCCGGTCGAGACGGACAACGAGTCGATCCTGGCGTTCCTGCGGGTGCTGGACGCCGATACGCCCGGCGCCGAGGGCGAGAACCCCGAGACCGTGCTGTGCCTCAACAACCTGGCGCCGACTCCGCAGGCCAGCACGGTCAAGCTGCCGGAGTACCCGGGAGCCCGCCTGGTGGACCTGTTCGGCGGCAGCGGCTTCCCGCAGGTCCAGGACGGCGGAGTGCTGCCGGTCATGCTGGGCTCGCGGGACTTCTTCTGGCTGCGCATGGAGCAGGCGTGACCCAGGTCGCCTCGCTGGACCCGCCGCTGCAGCACCTGCTGCACGTGTGGATGCCCCGCCAGCGCTGGTACCCGGCCAAGGGCAGGGGTGTCAGTCTCCGACCGCTGGGCGGCCACCGCCTGGATGACCCGGCGGGCGAGGTGGGGATCGAGGTCCACATCATCGGCCTGGACTCCGGCGACCGTGTCGACGTGGTGCAGGTGCCGCTCACCTACCGGGCCTCGCCCCTGCCGGGGGCCGAGCAGGCCCTGGTCGGGGAGACGACGCACTCCGAGCTGGGCAGGCGGTGGATCTACGACGGCACCCACGACCCGGCCTACGTCGCCGCGTTGCTCGACGCCCTGCAGCTCGCCCCCGGCGCCGACCGCCCCGACGCCGGCAGCGGTTCGAGGGTGCTGTCCGGTGAGCAGTCGAACACCAGCATCATCGTCGGCTGCGGCAGCGACCGGCCCTCGATCGTGAAGCTCTTCCGCACGCTGCACCCGGGTGCCAACCCGGACGTCGAGGTGACGGCCGCGCTCCACGAGGTGGGGTGCGACCGAGTGGCGCGGCCCGTCTGGTGGCTGCACGGAAGCTGGACGGCGCCGGACGGCTCGAGCGCCGAAGGTCACCTCGCCGTCGCGGCCGAGTACCTCGCGGGCAGCCAGGACGCCTGGCGCGAGGCCGTCGCGGCGGTGGAGGCGGGACGGGACTTCTCCACGAGCGCCCGGGAGCTCGGCGAGACCACTGCGCAGGTGCACCTGGCCCTCGCTCGGGCGTTCGGCACGGTGCCGGTCACCGGGACCGAGCGGAAGCAGATCGTCGCCGGGTTGCGAGCCCGGGTCGAGTGGGCCGTTTCCTCCGCCGAGGCGCTTGAGCCGTAC
>JASBSH010000407.1 GCA_030149025.1 Actinomycetales bacterium
ACGGCCTCGCCCAGGCGGGCAACCCGCCGGCATCGCTCGACACCAAGGCGCACGTCTCCTTCCAGCCCGGGCAGGGCATCACCGGGATCCGGCTCGAGGTCGTGGGCAACGTGCCAGGCATCAACGAGGACGAGTTCAAGCAGGCCGCCGAGAACGCCAAGGAGAACTGCCCCGTCAGCCAGGCCCTGAAGGGCACCGAGATCACTCTCGACGCGACCTTCCAAGGCTGAGGCGGCCCCCGGAGTTAAGCAGCCTCCGCTGCTCGGTTGGCCCTCGCGCCGCTGGGTAGGCTCACGACATGGACGAGCTGGTGGCGCTGCGCGACGGCCTGCTGCCAGATCGCCTGCGGGAGTTGGGCTTTGAGCCGGACGACGTCACGCACGTCGTCCGGTCGGCTCGCGTTGCGCTTCATGACGGTGAGGTGCCGTCGGCGCTGACAGCGGCGGTGCGGGACCTGGAGTCCGCCGTGGGAGGCCACTTCCACGGTGAGTCGCACCTGCGTGCGCGGGTTCTGACCGACCTTGACGAGTTGGCCTCCGGTTCCGGTGTTTTCAGTCGTGGCACCCTGCCGGTACTTGCGCTCGTGGCCGCCGCGGGCGCCGTCCGAGGCTGGCACGCCGGGCACGGCGTCGACGACGACGTCACCCGGGCGACGCTGGCCGACCTGGGTCTTCGGGTGTCACTGCACCGGCGGTCCTTCGGCAGCCCGGGACTCGAGGACGCGACGGTGCTGCTCCCGCACTGGCGGGGGTCGCTGTACGAGCTGGGGCGGTTGCAGTTCGAGCTCGTCCGCACCTCCGCCGGGGCCCGGCGGCGGGCCGCACTACCCGAGCCGCTGCGCGGCGAGCCGTGGCTGCTTCGCATCCGCATCCCGCAGACGGGTCCCTTGTCGACCAGGGCGGTCCAGGACTCGCTGATGGCCGCTCGTCCCTTCTTCGCCAAGAGCTTTCGGGAGAGCCTGGAGGGAAACGAGCCACGGTTTGCCCTGTGCACCAGCTGGCTGCTGGACCCGCACTTCGCGAAGGTGCTGCCCGAGAACAGCCACGTGGTGCGGTTCCAGCGGCGCTTCACCACGTTCGGGACGCCGTCACCCGCCAACGAGGACGCCGTCTACTTCGCGTTCGGTCACCGCCTCGGCGCGCGCCTCCCGGACGCGAAGACGCTGCGTGGGGACGCCGAGGACAGCAGGGACGTCGCGCGTGCGCTGGTGCAGGGGATCGTGGCCGACCGGATCCGGTCCGGCGAGTGCTGGCAGCTCGTGCACGGGTGGCTCGAACTGCCCTGATCCAGCAGATTGGTCCCGTGCCTGTCCGACTGCCAGCCCGACTGCCAGCCCGCCTACCAGCCGGCATGCCTCTTCCAGATGACAGCACGGTCAGCCTGCTGCGCGAGGGGTACGCCTTCATCGGCAACGAGGCGGACCGGCGTGGCCGCGACGTCTTCGCCACCCGGTTGCTCGGTGTCCCCGTGATCTGCATGCGTGGCCCCGAGGCCGCCCGCCTGCTCTACACCGACGACCGGTTCACCCGGAAAGCAGCCATGCCGCCCAGGGTGCTCCACACCCTGCTGGGCACCGACGGCGTGCAGACGCTGGACGGCGAGGCGCACCGCGAGCGCAAGGCGATGTTCCTCGACCTTCTGGGCGCCGGCCAGCCTGCGGACTCCCTCGTTGCAACCGTGACGCGGCACTGGCGGGAGCGCCTGCCCGACTGGGAGAAGGCCACCTCCGTGGTGCTGAACGACGAGATGGGGCGGATCCTCACCGCGGCGGTCTGCGAGTGGGCGGGGGTTCCGCTCACGCGGGAGGAGGTGGCGGGGCGGGCGGCGGACCTCGTGTCGCTCTTCGAGTCCCCCGCGGCGATCGGTCCGAAGCACTGGCGGGGGAGACTCGCACGGCTGCGCCTGCAGCAGTGGATCGGTGAGCTGGTCGAACGGGTCCGGCAGGGCGGCTTCGACGCCCCCGGCACGGCGCTGGAGAAGGTCGCCCTCTTCACCGACGCGGACGGGCGGCGGCTGCCCAAGCACACGGCGTCGGTCGAGCTCCTCAACATCCTGCGGCCAACCGTCGCCGTCGCGCGGTTCGTCGTCTTCGTCGCGATGGCGCTGCACTCCCACCGCCGCCTGGCCGAGCTCCTGCGGGGTTTCGAGCCGGAGTCGCGGGAGGTGGGCGCCTTCGTCGAGGAGGTGCGGCGCACGACGCCGTTCTTCCCCGCAACCACTGCACGGGTCCGCACGCCGTTCGAGTGGCAGGGCGTGCGGTTCCCGGAGGGCCGCCTGGTGGTGATCGACCTGTTCGGCACCGATCACGACCCGAGCACCTGGCCGAGACCGGAAGAGTTCCTGCCCGCGAGGTTCGACGACTTCGAGCAGCGGCCGAACCGGTTGTACGAGCTGGTCCCCCAGGGCGCCGGTGACCACGCGCATACCCACCGCTGTCCGGGGGAGTGGGCGACCGTGGGCATCATGCGGCAGGCGGTCCAGATCCTTGGCCGGGAGCTGGAGTACGACGTCCCGGCACAGGACCTTCGGGTCTCGCTGCGGCGGGCACCGGCCCTACCGCGCAGCGGGTTCGTGATGTCGGGCATCCGGCGAGCCGAGCACTGAGTTCGCTCACTCGGGTCAGCGCGTCACCGCACCCCGCGCGGCCTGAACTGCACGCTGATCCGCGGGCCCACGGGGCGGACGGTCTTCGGGATGGCGTGCTCCCAGGTGCGCTGGCAGGAACCGCCCATGACGACCAGGTCGCCGTGGCCGAGCTGGTACCTGATCGACTCCCCGCCGCCACCGCGTTGGCGCAGCGCCAGCGTGCGGGGCGCACCGAGCTACAGGATCGCGACCATGGTGTCCTGCGTGCGGCTGCGGCCGATGCGGTCGCCGTGCCAGGCGACGCTGTCGCGGCCGTCCCGGTAGAAGCACATCCCCGCGGTGACGAAGCGTTCCCCCAGCTCGTCGCGGTAGTGCTCGCTCAGCATCTCCCGTGCCTGCTCCAGCAGCGGGTCGGGCAGCGGGGCGCCCTCCCCGTACCAGCACAGCAGCCGGGGCACGTCGACGTCCCGCTCGTACATCTGCCGTCGCTCGGCGCGCCACGGGATGACGTCATGCAGCTCGGTGAACAGCGAGTCGGCCTCCTCCAGCCACCCGGACCGATAGTCGATCCACGCGCCGTCGCCGAGATGGCGCCGTTCGGC
>JASBSH010000417.1 GCA_030149025.1 Actinomycetales bacterium
GCCGAGATCCTTCACGGCGGCGGTGACGATGTCGCCGTCCGACCCGGCGTTCTCGTCGGTCAGGCACACCATCGGGCCCCGCCGAGCGTCGGTCGGGTAGGTCTCCGGCTGCCAGCCGCGGCCGAGCCCCCATCCGATCACTCTGCGAGCCAGCTTCTCCACCACGAGCTGCGAGGTGTGTCCGCCACGGTTGTCGCGGACATCAAGCACCAGGCCGTCCCGGCGCATCTCCGTGCGCAGGTCCCGGTGCAGCTGAGCCCAACCGGTCGCGATCATGTCGGGTACGTGGAGGTAGCCCACCCGGCCGTCGGTCGCGTCGTGCACGGCAGCCCGGCGCTCGGCCACCCACGCGTGGTAGCGCAGCGGCATCTCGTCCTCCAGCGGCACGACCACCACCCGCCGCCGCTCACCACCCTCCGCCGGCTCGACGAGCAGCTCGACGGGCACGCCCGCCGTCCCGACGAGCAGCGGACCCGGCCCGGTCACCGGGTCGACCGGCTGGCCGTTGACCGCGACCAGGACGTCTCCCTCGGTCACCTCCACGCCGGGAGCGCGCAGCGGCGAGCGGCCCTGGCCGGACGAGCTCTCCCCCGGCAGCACACGGGCGATCCGCCAGCGAGCGCCGTCGCCGCCTTCCCCGCCTGGCCCGTCGCCGACCCTCTCCAGATCCGCACCCAGCCGCCCGAGGCGACGCGAAGCCTCCACCGGCCGCGGCGGCGGCACCTCGTAGGCGTGGGAGGTCCCGAGCTCGCCGATGACCTCCCAGATCACGTCGGACAGGTCGTCCCGGGACGCGATGCGGTCCAGCAGGGGGCGGTACCGGTCGAGCACGCCGTCCCAGTCGACACCGGCCATGTCGGGCACCCAGAAGTTGTCCCGCATCAGGCGGCCGTTCTCGTCGTACATCTGCCGCCACTCGGCGGGCGGATCCACCACGACCCGCACCCGGCCGAGGTCCACCTCGACGCGCGCGTCCGGGTCCACCTCGTCCGGCTTCACCGGCCGGTCGGAGGGCACCACGCGCAACGACTCGCCGTCCCTGATCACCAGGCGTTTGCCGTCGCCGCTGACCTCGACCGCGTCCACGTTCTCGGACAGCACGGTCAGCTTCCCGTGGGCGAAGTCGACCCGTTCCAACGTGGGTCGAGGCGGTTCGCCGCCCGGGCGCGCCTGGTCGTCGCCGGTCTCGCCGCGCAGCGGCTCGTGCAGCCACACCAGCCCGTCCATCGTCGCCCGCAGCGACGAGTACCGGCCCGCCTGGACCGGGACCGGCACGACCCGTTCGCCCAGCCCGTCCACGTCGATGGTGACCCGGGACGCGGACGGGGCCCTCTCGCCGTCCGTGGCGGTGTCTGCTCCCCCGGCCGCGTGCGGCGCCGGTTGCGCGGGTGCCGCGGGCCGTCCCTCCCGCCGCGGGTCGAACGGGGACGGCGTCACGCGCGCCAGCGGGATCAGGTGCGGCCGCGTACTGGCCGGGAAAGACAGGTCGAAGACGAACTCGTCGTAGACCGGGTCGAACGTGCGCCGTGACAGGAACGCCAGGTACTTGCCGTCGGGGGTGAAAACCGGCTCGGTGTCGGTGAACCGCATGGGCGTGGCGTCGAAGACCTCGCCGTCGCTCAGCCGGGCCAGCTTGATCTGCGCCAGCGGCTCTGGACCCGGATGGGTCCAGGCCAGCCAGGCCGAGTCCGGGGAGAAGGCCAGGTCGCGGACGGCGTCGTTCTCGGTGCGGGCGAGCAGCCGGTCCTCGCCGGACGCCGTGTCAATGAGCAAGAGGCGGCCGTCATGGCTGGCGACCGCGATAGTCGAGCCGTCCGGGGCACCGGCCAGCTCCAGCACGCGGCCGAGCCGACCGGCCGCGAGCGTGCGCTGGTTGCCGCCGGCGTCCGCGACCACGAGGGCGTCCTCCCCGGTGGCGTCGCTGACCCAGACGACGTGCGGTGCGGCAGGTTGTCCCGCGTCGTCGAAGGTGTGGAGCAACCGCGGTGACCGGGCCCGCACACCGGGCTCCGCCGTGAGCGTCCGGACCGGGCCGTCCCGGTGGGTGAGCCAGTGCACGGTGCCGCGCACCTCGACAGCGCTGGCTCGGCCGGTCTGGTCGACGGCGACGTCGCCGAGGTACTTGGCGGCCGATACCGGCGCGGGGGTGCGGCCGACGGCCGGCCCTCCGGTCAGGACATCGACCTGCCGGGCCTTGGAGTCGGCGGCCAGGTCCTCGAGCAGCCAGATGTCTCCCGCGACGACGAAGACGATCCGTGAGCCGTCCGTGGTCGCCTGCCGGGCGTAGAAGTCGGTGTGGTCGGTGTGCCGTCGCAGGTCGCTGCCGTCGGGAAGGCACGAGTAGACGTTGCCGACGCCCTCGTGGTCGGACAGGAACGCGACGCGGTCCCCGACCCACATCGGTGCCACGAGCTGGCCGTCGAGCCCTGCGCAGAGGCGCTCGAACCGGCCGGACCCCTCCGGGTCGATCCACAGCCTGGACGCCGTCCCGCCGCGGTACCGCTTCCACCACGCGTAGTCCCGGCGCCGGCCACCGTTGCCTGTCGACAGGAGCACGCCGCCGTTCGGCCCGTGCGCCACGCCGGTCACGGGCCCGTAGGGAAGCCGCTCCGCCGGACCACCGTCGAGCGGGACGGCCCTGGCCCATGACCGGCTCCGGAACGGCTCGCCGACGGCGGAGATGCCGATGACCCGGTCGTCGTCCGCCCAGCCGGCCACGTTCGCCAGCTCGTCGCCCCACCAGGTGATCCGCCGGGACTGCCCACCGTCAGCCGGCACCACGTAGACGTCGCCGGCGCCATCGCGCCGTCCGAGGTAGGCGAGGTGGGCGCCGTCCGGGCTGAAGCGGACGTCGGCGACCGGTGAGTTGTCGGCGGTGACCCGCCACGCGCGCCCGCCTCCGAGCGGCGCGAGCCAGACGTCGTCCTCGGCCGCGAAGGCGATCGTGTCGCCGTGCAGCGAGGGGTACCGGAGGTAGGGCTTCTGGGTGTGGCCCGAGGTCGTCATGCGCGGCACAGTAACCCGGACCACTGACGACGGGTCATGAACAGGCGTGGACCGCTGCCAGGAGCCGGCCGACGTACCCGCCGCCGAACAGCACGACGTGCACGAGCAGGGGGTGAAGCTGGTGCAGGGCCACCCGCTCGCGCCAGCCGTCGGCCAGTGGTGAGACCTCCTGGTACGCAGCGAGAACCGTGTCGAGGTGCGGCAGGCCGAACAGGCCCAGCATCGCCAGGTCGGTCTCCGGGTGACCGCCGTGGGCCGCGGGGTCGATGAGAACGGCGCCTGACGGCGTCCAGACGACGTTGCCGGACCACAGGTCTCCGTGGATGCGGCTGGGTCGTGCGTGGCCGGCGTCCAGCTCCCCGGTCGCG
>JASBSH010000418.1 GCA_030149025.1 Actinomycetales bacterium
CCGCTTCAACCCCGACAGGGTGTGCAGGATGTCCGACGCGGGGGTGATCGGGTAGGACCCCAGCACCAACCGCAACCCGGCCCGGTGCGCCGCCGCAACCAGCCCGTACGCCAACGCCACGTTCCCGGTCACGTTCCGGTACGTGCCCGGCTCATGAATGGCCGGCGCCACCTGGTAGCGGACCGCGAACGCCTCGGTCGTCTCCCCGAACGCCCACCCGGCCTTGAACGCCCGCAGGTTCGCCTCCAAGATCTCCGGACGCGCCCCGAACTTCGCGGTCAGGAACCGCTCGGTGCCCTCCGTGCCCCGGTCGTACAACCAGGTCAACAACCCCAGCGCGAACATGTTCTTGGACCGCTCGGCCTCCTTGCGGGTCAGACCCAACCCGGCCAGGGCCTCCACCGTCATCGACGTCAACCCCAGCCCATGCACCTGGTAGGAGTCCAACGACCCGTCCTCCAACGGGTTGGCCCCGTACCCCACCTTGGCCAGGTTCCGCTTGGTGAACTCATCGACGTCGGCGATCACCACCCCACCGCGCGGCAGATCACCGATGTTCGCCCGCAGCGCCGCCGGGTTCATCGCCACCAGCACATCCGGCGCGTCCCCCGGGGTGAGCACGTCATGGTCGGCGAAATGCAGCTGGAAGCTCGACACCCCCGGCAACGTGCCCTGCGGCGCCCGGATCTCCGCCGGGAAGTTCGGCAACGTCGCCAGATCATTGCCCAGCAACGCTGACTCCTGCGTGAACCGGTCCCCGGTCAGCTGCATCCCGTCCCCGGAATCACCCGCGAACCGGATCACCACCTTCGGCACCTGCTCGACGGGTCGCGAGGACTGTGCCGTTGACACTGCCGTTGATCCTGCCGCCGGTTGGGCCGTTGGTTGGGCTGCCGGTTGGGCCGCTGGTTGTGCTGCTGCCAGCTGCTCACTCATCTGGTCACTCATCTGCTGCCGGCCATCCTCGACGTCGAACCTCTATCCCGCTGCTCGGGCGCGTGCCGATCTCTACCTACGCCAGCGTAGGTCCAAGCCCGTACTATTCCGCCGCACCTGTGAAGCCACTCACTCCCAGGGTGCCCCCTCGAACGGCCGATCGCCTGCCTTTCAGCTCGCGGGGCGACATCGAGTCGCACACGCCCCACGCAGCACCGTCAGCACTAGGCTCGGCCCTGTGGCATACGTCGTGGTCGGCGCCGTGCTGCTCGCCGGCGTCCTGTTCTTCGCGGCCGGCATGGCGGCGAACCGGCTGCTGCGGCCGCACGCCCCGACGCGCGCCAAGGGCACGACCTACGAGTCCGGGGTCGACCCTGTCGGGGGCGGCTGGGCCCAGACGAACGTGCGGTACTACCTGTTCGCCTACCTCTACGTGGTGTTCGCCGTGGATGCGGTGTACCTCTTCCCGTGGGCGACCGTCGTCGACCGCTACGGCTGGGCCACCCTGGTGGAGATGGGCGTCTTCATCGGCGTCCTGGCGGTGGGGTTGCTCTACGCCTGGCGTTCGGGGGTGCTGCGATGGGTGTGAACCTTCCCGACCCGGTGGTCCGCCGCGACCTGGGAGCAGGCGACGGCGTCAGTGCCGGAACAAGTGCCGGAGCGAGTGCCGGCCCCACTGTCGGCCCGCTGTCCGCCTACGCGCCCGACCCGCTGCGCATCGTCCTCAACTGGGGACGGCGCTACAGCCTGTGGGTCTTCAACTTCGGCCTGGCCTGCTGCGCGATCGAGTTCATCGCCGCGTCCATGGCCCGCCACGACTTCATCCGCCTCGGGGTGATCCCGTTCGCGCCCGGGCCGCGGCAGGCCGACCTCATGGTGGTCTCCGGCACGGTCACGGACAAGATGGCCCCGGCCGTGCGACGCCTCTACGACCAGATGCCTGAGCCGAAGTACGTCATCTCCTTCGGCGCCTGCTCCAACAGCGGCGGCCCGTACTGGGACTCGTACTCGGTCACCAAGGGCGTCGACCAGATCATCCCCGTGGACGTGTACGTCCCCGGCTGCCCGCCGCGGCCCGAGGCGCTGCTCCAGGGCATCGTCAAGCTGCAGGAGAAGATCGCCGGCGAGCACCTGGGTGACCGCTACCGCGGGCGGGGGCAGGCGCAGTGAGCCAGCAGCCGGGCGAGCAGACGGCCGATCAGACGGGCGCGCCGTCCGGCGACGAGGAGCGTGAGCGGCTGCGGGCCGGGCTCGCAGCGGGGACCGGCCTGGCCGATGGCGAGGTGGCCGTCACCGACGCCGACGGCACCGCCTGCTTCGACGTGCCCGCCGATGCGTGGCCCGGGGCCGTCGAGTACGCCCGCGAGGTGTGGGGCATGCGGTTCTTCGACTGGCTGTCCGCCGTCGACCAGCCGGACGCCGACCCGCCCGGTGTCGACGTCGTCCTCCATCTGGCTCGGGTCGGGAACCCGCCCGAAGCGCTGGGACGCGTTCTCCTGCGGACCCGCCTGGCATCCGCCGACGGATCGGCGCCGATTCTGCAGAGCATCACCCGGCTGTTCCCCGGAGCGGCCTGGCACGAGCGCGAGACGCACGAGATGTTCGGCGTGCAGTTCGAGGGTTTCGACGACGGCTCCGGACTCGGGATGCGCCCCCTCCTGCTCCCCGACGGCTTCCGCGGCACGCCGCTGCGCAAGTCGTTCCAGCTCGCGGCCCGGGCGGCCAAGCCGTGGCCCGGCGCCAAGGAGCCGGGGGAGTCACACGCCGACACGGCATCCCCCTCCCGGCGCAAGCTGCTGCCGCCGGGCGTGCCCGACCCCGCGGCGTGGGGGCCGCGCCGTCCCGTCCCCCCGACTCCACCCCTTGCGCCAGGAGAAGTGGGGGTTCCGACGGGCGAGTCTGCGGACGCAAGCGGGAGGGACGCCCACAGTGAAGGGGGACGGTGACGACGGTGCCTGACTGGCTCGAGGTGGTGCTGCGGGCCGTGGCCGTGCTCGCCGCGTTCCTCGTGCTGCCGCTGCTCGTCGGCCAGGCCGAGCACAAGGTGATGGCTCACATGCAGGGCCGGATGGGGCCGATGTACGCGGGCGGGTTCCACGGCTGGGCGCAGCTCGTCGCGGACGGCGTGAAGTTCGCCCAGAAGGAGGACGTCGCCCCCCGCGCCGCGGACCGCGCGGTCTTCCGGCTGGCGCCCGCCGTCGCCCTGGTGCCCTACCTCGTCGCTCTCACCGCCATCCCCCTCGCGCCGGGCGTCGTGGGCGCGGACATGGACGCCGGCCTGCTGTTCGTGCTCGCGGCCTCGGCCGTGGGGGTGCTCGGCACCCTGATGGCGGGCTGGGCGAGCGGCAACAAGTACTCCCTGCTCGGCGGTCTGCGGACGGCGGCCCAGCTCCTGTCGTACGAGCTGCCCCTGGTGCTGGCCGCGACGTCGGTCGCCATGGCGGCGGGCACCCTGAACCTCACCGGCATCGCCGACGCCTGGGGACCATGGTGGCTCGCCTGGCAGCTGCCCGCCGCCGCCGTGTTCCTGGTCGCCGGGGTCGCCGAGCTGCAGCGGCCGCCGTTCGACATGCCGATCGCCGACGCCGAGCTCGTGATGGGCCCCTACACCGAGTACGGGGGGCTGCGGTTCGCCCTGTTCCTGCTCGCCGAGTACGCCGGGATCGTGGTGCTCGCCGGGCTGTTCACCGTGCTGTTCCTCGGCGGGTGGGCCGGCCCGTTCGCCCACGTCGTCGGCTGGCTCTGGACGCTCGTCAAGGTCTTCGTCGTGTCCGTGGTCGTGATCTGGATCCGGGTCGCCTGGCCGCGCCTGCGCGAGGACCAGCTGCAGGCCCTGGCGTGGAAGGTGCTCGTACCAGTGGCCCTCGGCCAGCTCGTCCTGACCGGTGTCGTGGTGGTGGCGTCATGAGCGCATCAGCGCACGCCCCAACCGGCGATCTCTGGTGGGTTTCCGTGGTCTCAAACGCGTTCGACACCACGGAAACCCACCAGAGATCGCAGGGGAGGTGGCGTTCATGAGTGGCGGTCCGCTGACCGGGCTCGCCCGCGGCCTGGCGGTCACCCTCGCCACCCTCGGCCGGCGCAGCCACACCGCGGAGTACCCCGACCACAAGCCGGACCTGCCGCCTCGCTCCCGTGGTGTCATCGCCCTCCTCGAGGAGAACTGCACGGTCTGCATGCTGTGCGCCCGCGAGTGCCCCGACTGGTGCATCTACATCGACTCGCACAAGGAGACGGTGCAGGTCGAGGGTGCCGCCCGGGCCCGGCAGCGCAACGTGCTCGACCGGTTCGCCATCGACTTCTCCCTGTGCATGTACTGCGGCATCTGCGTGGAGGTGTGCCCGTTCGACGCCCTGTTCTGGAGCCCCGAGTTCGAGTACGCCGAGACCGACATCGCCGACATGACCCACGAGCGCGAGCGGCTGCGCGAGTGGATGTGGACGGTGCCACCGCCTCCGGCTCTCGACCCCGGTGCCCCCGAGGCCAAGGAGGTCGAGCAGGCCACCAAGCCCGCCAGAGGCCCTCGGGCGGAGCGAACCGAACGGCCCGAGCGCCCCTCGCGGCCACCCAGACCGTCACAGGGCGAGGCGACGTGACGGCCCTCGACGCGCTCTTCATCGCGCTCGCGGTGCTCGCCGCCGGCAGCGGCCTGCTCGCGGTGACCAGCCGGCAGGTCGTGCACGCGGCGCTGTGGCTGGTCGTCACCCTCGGCACGCTCGCCGGCTGCTACCTGGTCCTCGGCGCCGAGGTCGTCGCGCTCGTGCAGCTGCTCGTCTACGTCGGGGCGATCGTCGTACTGGTGCTGTTCGCGCTGATGCTCACCCGCGCCCCCATCGGGACCGGCGACCGCAGCGACCACCCGATCAGCCACGGCCTGCCCCAGCGCATCGGCGCCGCGGTTGTCGGCCTGGGCATCACCGGCCTGCTCGCCGCCGTCCTGCTCCGGGCCCTTTCCGGCCCCGGCTTCTCCACCACGATCGACGTCCAGCGTGAGCGCGGCGGTTCCGGACGTGTGGGTGAGGTGCTGTTCGCCTGGTGGGTGCTGCCGTTCGAGCTGCTGTCGGTCCTGCTGCTCGCCGCGCTCGTCGGCGCGCTGGCCGTCTCCCGCGGAGGGGATGACCGGTGATCCACGCCGCCGGGCCCCTGCTCCTCGTGGCCATCCTCGCCGGCCTGGGCACCTACGGCGTGCTGGCCCGCCGCAACGTCGTGATGGTCCTCGTCGGCGCCGAGCTGCTGATCAACTCCGTCGCGCTGCTGCTGGTGACCGTGGACGCCGCCACCCGTGACCCGCTGCTGTCCGGGCAGGTCCTCACGCTCTTCCTCATCACCGTCGCCGCCGCCGAGGTCGGCCTCGCGCTCGCGGTCGTGCTGCTGCTGTTCCGTCACTCCGGCTCCTCCGACCTGGACGACGCCACCTCCCTGGGCGAGACCAGCAACCTGGGCGAGACCAGCCGGCCGGCTGACGCGGACGCCGACACCGACACCAGGACCGGCCGGTGAGCGGCCTGGCCCTGACCGCCGCCATGGCGGTGTCGGCCCCCGCCTGGGCGGCGCTGCTCGGGCTCGGCCTCGCGCGCGGCCGCGACAGCCACCTCGTGGCCGCCGCCCTCGGGGTGCTGGGCGCGTTCGTCGCCCTGGTCGCCGGGATCGTCGAGACGGCCCTCACCTGGGACGGCGCCACGCAGGTGACGCGGATCCCTCTCCTCGGTGAGGCCCAGACCGGGACCTTCGCGATCGACCTGACCCTGCGCGCCGACGCGCTCGCGGGCCTGGTCAGCGTCGCGGTCGGCCTGGTGGCCCTCTGCGTTCAGGTCTACTCGGCCGGTTACCTCACCGGTCGATCAGCGCGCTACCGGCCCTACGCGGCGACCGTCTCGCTGTTCACCGCCGCGATGCTGCTGGTCGTCCACGCCGACGACATCGTGCTGCTGCTCATCGGGTGGGAGGTGATGGGCATCTGCTCCTACCTGCTCATCGGCCACCACAGCGAGCGGCAGGCGGCCCGGTCCGCGGCGGCGAAGGCGTTCCTGGTCACCCGGGTCGGTGACGTCGGCTTCCTGCTGGGTGTCGTCGTCCTGATGTCCTCGGCGGGAACGTCGTCCATCACCGGGCTGCTCGCCTCGGCCGGCACCATCCCGGCCGGCAGCCTCACCCTCGCCTGCCTGCTGTTGCTCGCCGGCGTCGTCGGCAAGTCCGGGCAGTTCCCGCTGCACACCTGGTTGCCGGACGCGATGGAAGGCCCCACCCCGGTCTCCGCCCTCAGCCCCGCCGCGACGCTGGTCGCCGCCGGCGTCTCCGGCGGCGCCCGGCTCGCGCGGCGCGGCGCGCGGG
>JASBSH010000426.1 GCA_030149025.1 Actinomycetales bacterium
CCGGCAGGGCGCCGGTGTGCTCCTGCCCTCCGGTGGCCGACTGGTCGAGACGACCGGTGAACCGGCCGTGCTGGTCGGCGAGAATGTCGTCGTGCTGGACTGGGCACGTGAACCCCAGACCACGACGCGGGTCGCCGTGGCGCCCGCGCCGCGCTGCTCGAAAGCCACACTCACCGAGGCCGTCGGCCTCCTTCAGGCGGCCGGGGTGTCGGTCAGTGTCATCTCCGGCGGCGCGGGGCTGGTCGTGGCGCGGACGGTCGCGATGCTCGTGAACGAGGCCGCCGACCTGGTCCTGCGCGGTGAGGCGACCGCGGCGGACGTCGACACCGCGATGCGGCTCGGCACCGGGTACCCGGAGGGACCGCTGGCCTGGGGCGACCGCCTCGGCGCCGCGCGGGTCCGGCGGGTGCTCGGCGCACTCCA
The DNA here is from genome assembly GCA_030149025.1 of Actinomycetales bacterium. GTDB lineage: Bacteria > Actinomycetota > Actinomycetes > Actinomycetales > BWSM-131 > BWSM-131. The sequence goes on from JASBSH010000426.1 coordinate 424, forward strand.
CCGCAGCGTGCCGACCGGCCGCTACCGGATCTCACCCGCCCTGCAGCACGCCGCACAGACAGGAGCACCACTTCATGGCTGACCTTGCCGAGCTGCCCGTCGGCGCCGACCGGGTCGCGGACTGGGCCCGCGAGCTGTGGGCGGAGGACACCGCGAGCCGTGCGATGGGGCAGGAGCTGCTCGAGGCCGAAAACGGCCGCTGCCGGCTTCGGATGCCCGTCCGGCAGGACATGACCCAGGGGCACGGCACCTGCCACGGGGGGTACCTGTTCGCACTCGCGGACAGCGCGTTCGCGTTCGCGTGCAACGGTCCCGGGGAGGTCGTCGTCGCCGCATCGGCGGACGTCACCTTCATCGCACCGGCGCACACCGGGGACGTCCTCATCGCCGAGGCGGAGCAGGAGACCCGGTACGGCCGCAGCGGCGTCACCCGCGTCCGCATCACCCGCGAGGACGACGGCACGCTGGTCGCGCTGTTCCAGGGCCGTTCTCGTTCGGTCGGCACCCGCCCGGAACGGCGTGCACGCACGGCTCAGTCAGCTGCCAACAACGGAGGTACGCGATGACCAACCTCGACCCACAGGCGGCGTACCTGGTGACCGGCGTCAGGACGCCGATCGGCCGGTACGGCGGTGCACTGGCGTCGGTCCGGCCCGATGACCTGGCGGCGCTGGTGCTGCGGACGGTCGTCGACCGCGTCGAGGCTCTCGCCTCCCGGGACGCAGCGGTCGACGAGGTGGTGCTCGGCTGCGCGAACCAGGCGGGCGAGGACAACCGCAACGTCGCCCGGATGGCCGTGCTCCTGGCCGGTCTGCCCCAGGAGGTCCCCGGCCGGACCGTGAACCGGCTGTGCGCGTCCGGACTCGACGCCGTCGCCGACGCCGCCCGCCAGATCCGTAGCGGCGAGGCCGACGTGATGCTCGCCGGCGGCGTGGAGTCGATGAGCCGGGCGCCGTTCGTGCTCGCCAAGGCGGGTAAGGCATTCGACCGCAACGCGGAGATCTTCGACACCACCATCGGCTGGCGGTTCGTCAACCCCACGCTCGCCAGGCAGTACGGCAGCGACTCGATGCCGGAGACGGCCGAGAACGTCGCGGACGAGCACGGCATCTCGCGGGAGTACCAGGACGCCTACGCGCTCCGCTCCCAGCAGCGCACCGCCGCGGCACAGTCGTCGGGCCTCCTCGCCGAGGAGATCGTGCCCGTGCCCGTGCCGCAACGCCGCGGCGAACCGGTGCTCGTGGACCGGGACGAGCACCCGCGGGAGACGTCGATGGAGGCGCTGGCCGGGCTGCGGCCGGTCGTCCGCCCCGACGGGACCGTCACGGCCGGCAACGAGTCGGGAGTGAACGACGGTGCCGCCGCCGTTCTCGTGGCCAGTGGCGAGGCGTGTGACCGGTTCGGCTGGACGCCCCTGGCCCGCATCGACGGGGCGGCCGCCGCGGGTGTTGCGCCACGCACGATGGGCGTCGGGCCCGTGCCCGCCACCCAGAAGCTCCTGGGTCGCGCCGGGATCGGGGTGGAGGACCTCGACGTCGTGGAGCTGAACGAGGCGTTCGCCGCGCAGGTGCTGGCCTCCCTCCGGCAGCTCGGCATCAAGGACGACGCCGACCACGTCAACCCCAACGGCGGGGCCATCGCCCTCGGCCACCCTCTGGGCATGAGCGGTGCCCGTCTGGCGCTGGCCGGGGCCATGGAGCTTCGGCGCCGCGGAGGCGCACGAGCCCTCGCCACGATGTGCGTCGGTGTCGGCCAGGGGTCCGCGATGCTGCTGAGCGACCCCTCCACGCCGACCCCCGGCACCACCCCCTGATCGTGATCTTGCACTTCTGCAGACGACCCGGGGCGCCAGTCTTCGGATCGCCAGCTTCGGATCGCCAGCGCCCACAGAAGTCATGAGGAGTACTCGATGACGCAGACCGCCCTTCCGGCAATCGAGCCACGGCCCGACCTGCTCGACCCGGCCGAGACCATGAGCATCGACGAGCTGCGGCAGCTGCAGCTCACCCGGCTCCAGGACGTGCTCCAGCGCGTGTACGACAACGTGCCGCACTACCGGGCAGCGTTCGACAACATCGGTGTGCACCCGAGCGACTGCAAGACGCTTGAGGACCTCCGGCACTTCCCGACCACGACCAAGGCCGACCTGCGGGCGAACTACCAGTTCGGCCTGTTCACGGTGCCCAGGCAGCAGATCGCGCGCCTGCACGCCTCCTCCGGCACCACCGGCCAGCCCACGGTCGTCGGCTACACGCGGGGCGACCTGGACCGGTGGGCGGGTCTGGTCGCCCGGTCGATCCGGGCAGCGGGCGGACGTCCGGGCGACGTCGCCCACATCGCCTACGGGTACGGGCTGTTCACCGGCGGACTGGGCGCCCACTACGGGGCGGAGGCACTGGGCTGCACCGTGGTCCCCGTCTCGGGCGGTATGACGGAGCGGCAGGTGAGGCTCATCCAGGACTTCCGGCCGCGGATCATCATGGTGACCCCCTCGTACTTCCTCGCGATCCTCGACGAGATGGAGCACCAGGGCATCGACCCGGCGTCCACCTCCCTCGAGGTGGGCGTCTTCGGCGCCGAGCCGTGGACCGACAAGATGCGCGCCGAGATCGAGAGCCGCGCCGCGGTGCATGCCGTCGACATCTACGGCCTGTCGGAGGTGATGGGCCCGGGCGTCGCCCAGGAGTGCGTCGAGACCAAGGACGGCCTGCACATCTGGGAGGACCACTTCCTCCCGGAGATCCTCGACCCGATCAGCGGCGATCCCGTCCCCGACGGCGAGGTCGGGGAGCTCGTCTTCACGACCCTCACCCGCGAGGCCATGCCGGTGATCCGTTACCGCACACGTGATCTCACGCGCCTGGAGCCGGGGACGGCGCGACCGACGTTCCGCCGCATGGGCCGGATCACGGGTCGCAGCGACGACATGATGATCATCCGGGGCGTGAACGTCTTCCCCACCCAGATCGAGGAGGAGACGCTGCTCGTCGAGGGCCTGTCGCCGCACTTCGTCTGCGTCCTGCGGCGTCCGGGCCGGATGGACCAGATGGTCGTCCAGGTCGAGGCCCGCGAGTCCGTACCGACGGACGCGTACGGGGCACTCGCCCGCGACCTTGCCGGGCGGGTCAAGCGCAACATCGGTGTCACGACCGGCGTCGAGGTGGTCCCGCCGGGCACGCTCGAGCGCAGCGTCGGCAAGATCAAACGGATCATCGACGAGCGCCAGCTCGGCTGATCACAGGTCGCCCGGGGGCCGGGTGCGCGTGGCCCTGTACTCGGACACGGTGACGTCGGCGTCGGAGACGTCCAGGAACGGAGCCGCGGCCGCCTTCCACGCGACGACGGAGTCGTCCGAGCTCGCGTCCACGAGCTCGGCGGTGTCGAGGTAGTACTCGATCCGGTGCGGCAGGAGCGGGGCCCGCCGCAGATCCTCCGCGAATCCGGCGACCTGGGTGAGGTCGCGGGTCACGGTCGCCCAGTTCTGCCGATCCGGGTTGGCCGCCCCGTCCAGCCTCGCTACCAGGTCCTGCTCGTTCTCGATGGACAGCACCTGCACGTCACGGGGGACGTCGAAGACACCGACCGGCGAACCCACCGTCAGGACGGTGGAGACGTCGAACTCCTCCCGTAAGGCGTCGTCGCTGGCGAGCTGAGCGGCGGTCAGCCCACCCTGGCTGTAGCCGCTGAGCATCACCGGCTCCCCCTTGCCGGCACCCGCCTGTCGCAGCGCCTCGGTCACCGCCATCCCGGCCGCCGTCGACCTGCCTGCCACCGACCGCACGTTCGTGCTCATGTCGAACGGAGTCGGCCCCCCGGAGATGGACGGCGACTGGGTCGGTGGCACATACACCGACCAGGAGACGCCTCCTGGACGCTCGACGCGTTCCACCCGGATGCGGCCCGTGTCTTGACGACGTCCGCGGGTCCACGCGCTCTGCTCGGTGCGAGGCTCGATGGCTTCCGGGGGGATGGGCGAGGCGTAGCCCGCGAGCCGCTGCACGGCGCCGAGCACGCCACTGGCGGTCTCCTTCAGGTCGACCGCCGGCTCCCCGCCGACGGGCTCCACGCGGACGCTCCCCTCGGCGAAGACAGGGGAGACCTCGCCGAGTGCGGTGACCAGTGCGGCGAGCTCCGTCACGTCCTCCGGCGGCCAGGCCAGACCGTCGGAGTCACCCCCCAGCGTGCCGGGCATCGTCAGGCCGTTCGTCAGGCCGGCCAGGAAGGCTGGGGTGCCGGCGACGACCTCCTCCGCGACGTCGGGGTGCGCGGCGAGCCACCCCAGGGCCGCGCCACCGGCCGCCGCGGCGTCGTCACGCATGGCAAAGACCTGCCGCCCCGCGAACCGCACGAAGCGGTCGTCCAGGCTGTCGACCTGCAGGTCGCCACGACGGGCGTCGGTGCCGAGGACCACGAGCTCGTCGAAGAGCAGCGGGCCGCCCCGGTAGCTCCACCACATCACCCCGGCGGAGCCGAGGGCCGTTGCGGTGTAAGGCAGGAAGAGCGTGAAAGCCGAGCTCACGGCCTGACCGGCGGTCCTCGCGACGGTATCCCGCGCCCTGGCGCTCAACGCGGTGACAGCGGCCTCCGTCCGCTCGTAGAGCTGCGCGGCCAACGCGACCCGTGTCCCCAGGTCGAGCAGCCGGCCGCCCGACGCGGCCAGGCCGGAGGGGCCCGCTGCCAGTGGCAGCAGCAGCGACTGCACACGGGCGAAGCCGAGGGGATCGAGCGGTGCGGAGCGCACCAGCTGTGGGTCGACCACCAGGGCCGATACTCGCGCTGTCAGCGCTGCCAGATCTCCGCCCACCCCGCACAGCACGGCAGCCGCCTGCTTCATCGCCGCGAGATCGGCCGCCAGTCCACCGGCGCCTCCGGCGACCTCGAGATCAGCTGCCATGTGCGCCTCCGTCCACTGGTTGTGCTTCCGTCCCCGACTGGTCCACCAGGACCGACTCGGTGAGCACGTCGGTCAGCTGCGCCGCGAGGGCGTCTCGTCGCACCGCGGTGAGCACGAGGTGTCCCGCGCCGTCCGGCAGGACGTGGCGCCACCGGAGCCCGTCGTGCGACCACACGTCGATGCACTCCCATGCCCGAGAGCGGATTTCGAGGGTCATCGCGCCCAGGTCCTGCTCTCGGCCCCGGGTGCCGAGGTCGACCACGTCGACGACCTGGCGCTGAGGCCTGTCATCCGGATCGACGTCGAGGGAGTCGAGGCCCGGGACGCAGCCGAGCAGCTGCGGCACGGTCTGCTGCAGGGGAAAGCCGCTGACCGCCACGGCGTCGCCGTCCATCGCGCCGTCGGCATCCGGGCCGGGGCCTTCCAGCACCGTCGCGCGGGTCAGTCGAACCCCGCGGCCTTCGGCCAGCGCGACGTCGGTGAGCCACCTGACGTGCGTGTCGTCGTCCGGGTCTCGAAGGCGGACGCGCAACCGGAACGTCACAGCGGCGCGGTCGAACACCCGGAGCAGGCCGGTCAGCTGCGGGCAGAGGACGACATCGTCCCCGTCGCGAAGGAGCAGACCGCGCTTCGCCAGCGACTCCGCGACCTCGGCCGACGAGATGGGCCGCGTCCGGCGGCCCGGGCGAAACCCCTCCGGGACGGCAAGCCGGGGAATGCTGTTCGCGACCGCCGTGAACTCGGCGAGCGACAGGCGCAGCACTGCGGCGCCGGCGCGCCGAGGGTCGGCCGCGGGCGTCGCCGTCCTGACCTCGGTCACCCCGATCACCTGCCGAGCCGCGGCAGGTCGAGGGACCGCAGCTGCCACAGGACGCTGCCGACCAGCTCGGCGACCTCACCGGCCACCAGGACGGCGGCCCGCAGCGCCTCCACCCGGTCACCCACCGTGTCCGCGTGCCGGCGCAGGGCAGCGGCGGCCTCGTCCAGCGCCGTCGCGCAGCGTTCGACGTCGGCCGCGCAGGCGGCCAGGTCCCGCCTGAAGCCCTCCGCGGCCACCGACCGCCAGTCGACGCCGGAGACCGACCGGGCCCGTGTCGCCGCCTCACGCGTCTGGTCGGCCAACGACAGCGCTCGCCGTGCCATCGAGCGGACTGTCTCCACCGCCCCGGCGGCGGGTAGGAGCAGCGACAGCGCCTCGTCACGATCCACGGGTCCTCCCTTTCAGGTGGTCATCCAGGTCCGGCCGCGGCTGGCAGGCGCGGCACCGGTGGCCGAGAACCGGGACGCTAGGAAGGGGACGACGTCGCCCGCGACCCACCGACAGGATCTGTGGACGACGGGACCGGGAAGGTGCCCTGTGGACCGAGGGTGCAGCAGGAGGGACGGTGAGCAGCGGGCTTCACGGGGGCCGCCCGATCTCGGCGTTCTGCCGCGGCATCCGTCAGGATGGGGGGATGCCCGACGGCCCGCCCCCCGGTTCCAGCCCCAGGCCGTACCGCGTCACGTTCGTGTGCACCGGCAACATCTGCCGCTCGCCGATCGCGCGGGTGGTGGTCGAGGAGCTGATCAGGGAGCAGGGGCTGGAGGACAGGGTGGAGCTCGACTCGGCGGCGATCGGGGACTGGCACGTCGGTGAGGCAGCCGACCCCCGCGCCCTCGCCGTGCTGACCCGCCACGGCTACGACGGTTCGTTCCACCGGGCGCGCCAGCTGGAGCCCGACGAGATCTCCGCGGCCGATCTGGTCATCGCGATGGACCGGGGGCACGCCGACGTGCTGAGGGTCTGGGCGCGCACGCAGCAGAACCGGGCGAAGGTGAGGCTGCTGCGGTCGTTCGACCCCGGGGCGGAGCCCCACGACCAGGACCTCGCCGACCCGTACTACGGGGACGACGACGGGTTCAGGGCCGTGCTCGAGCAGGTGCGTGCAGCAGCGCCAGGGCTGGTGGAAGCCGTGCGGGAGGAGCTGCGGCGCCGCGAGAGCCGGGACTCCGCCTGAACCTGGGGCTGGCTCCGTGGGAACGCCGCGAGCCCGGTTGGTTGGTTGGCGCCTCGTTCATCTGGTCATCGCCTGCGGCAGGGTGCCGGTTCACCCTTCTGGTGTGGGTTGGGGCTGCTCCTCCGGAGCGCTCCCGACCCCATGAGACAGGAGTTCTGCCTTGACGTCTTCCCTCTCGCCTTCGTCGGCGTCTTCCCCCACCGCTTCGGCTCTGTCCCGCCGCGGATTCCTGGGCGCTGGCGCTGCCTCTGGCCTCGGCATCGTGTTCGCAGGCAGCATCGACGCCGTCGCCGGGACCGCCGCGAACGCCGCCACACGTAGTGCCGCCGGGTACGGTCCCCTCGTGACCGACCCGGCGGGGATCCTCTCCCTGCCGAAGGGGTTCTCGTACAAGATCGTGGCCGAGGCCGGCAAGACCGTGATGGACGCCGGCGACCTCACCCCCGCCGTCTTCGCGATCACCGGTCCCTGGGGCCGGGCGAGCAACGCTCGCTGAGACTGCCGCTTCTCGCGAAACGGCTCGGGTTTCCCAGCGGAACCCGAGCCGTTGCCCGTCGCGCTGGAGCGGCCGGGCTCGGCTCAGAGGTTCTTGACCGCCGCGAGCACCTTGGTGAGCGACTCCTTGGCGTCGCCGAACAACAGCGTCGTCTTGGGTTCGTAGAGCAGCTCGTTCTCGATCCCGGCGAAACCGGGCCGCATCGACCGCTTGAGGAACACCACCTGCTGGGCATCGGACACCTTGAGGATCGGCATCCCGTAGATCGGCGAACCGGGAGAGGTCTCGGCTGCCGGGTTGACCACGTCGTTGGCGCCGACGACCAGGGCCACGTCGGCCGTCTTCATCTTCGGGTTGACCTGGTCCATCTCCTCCAGCGCCTCGTACGGCACGTTCGCCTCCGCGAGCAGCACGTTCATGTGCCCGGGCATGCGTCCGGCGACGGGGTGGATCCCGTAGATCACCTCGGTGCCACGCGTCTCGAGGGTCGACGCCAGCTCCGCCATCGTGTGCTGCGCCTGGGCGACTGCAAGCCCGTAACCGGGGACGACGACGACGCGGCCCGCGTACCCGAGCAGGATCGCGACGTCCTCGGCCGAGGACGACCGGACCGGCCGGTCGGAGACGGCCGTCGACCCGGCGGTGGACCCGCCCTTCAACGCGCCGAAGAGGATGCCGGTGACGCTACGGCCCATGGCAGCCGCCATGGCCTGGGTCAGGATCGTGCCGCTCGCACCGACGAGTGTGCCGCCCACCAGCAACAGCACGTTGCCGAGGACGAAGCCGGACGCCGCCACGGCCAGACCGGTCGACGCGTTCAGCAGCGAGATGGCGATCGGGACGTCGGCCCCACCGACGGGAAGCACGAGCAGGACGCCGGCCACCAGGCCGACCACGAGCAGCACGGCTGCCAGCCAGGTCTGCCCGGTCGCCAGGACCAGTGCCGCGAGCACGAGCGCTGCGGCGAGGCTGGCACCCATCAGCCACCGTTGCCCGGGCAGGAGCACCGGCCGGGTGGTCATCATCTCCTGCAGCTTCGCGAAGGTGACCCCGGAGCCGGCGAACGAGACCGCCCCGACGAGCACCGTGAACGCGACCGCGAGCAGCGCGCCGAACCCGCTGGAGGACCGCAGCTCCAGCAGCGCCACGAGCGCGGCGGCCCCGCCCCCCACACCGTTGAAGAGTGCCACCAGCTGCGGCATCGCCGTCATCTTGACCCGGTGCGACACCGGCACCGCGATGGCCGCACCGACCGCGATCGCGATGAGGATGAGCAGCACGTTGTCCAGCGCGGTGGACAGGAAGACCGTCACCATGGCGACCAGTGCGCCGAACGCGCCGATCAGGTTGCCGCGCCGCGCGGTCCGGGGCGAGCTGAGGCCCCTGAGCGCGAGGATGAAGCAGACGGTCGCGAACAGGTAGAGCAGGCCGGTCCAGGTGGTGGGCAACAGGTTCACCGCTCGCCTCCCCGACCCTTGAACATCTCGAGCATTCGGTCGGTCACCACAAAACCACCGACGAGGTTCATGGTGGCGAGGACCACCGCCACGAGCGCCACGACCAGAACCCAGGTCGAGTCGGCCTGCCCGGCCACGATCACCGAACCGAGCAGGATGATCCCGTGGATCGCGTTGGCCCCCGACATCAGCGGCGTATGCAGGGTCGAGGACACCTTCGAGACGACCTCGAACCCGACGAAGACCGCCAGCACGAAGATCGTCAGCAGCGCGACGCCGTCCATCACGCCTCCTCTCCTTCGCTCGTGACCTCAGCTGGAGCGCCGGGCTCGAGCAGCTCCGCGGTGGGCGCGTGCACGACCTTGCCGGCGTGCGTCAGGCACGAACCGGCCACCACCTCGTCATCGAAGTCGGGGATGACCTGACCGTCCTTCGTCATCAGCAGCAGCAGATTCGCCACGTTCTTGGCGAACAGTCGCGAGGCATCGGCGGGCATGGTGGAGGCGGCGTCCTTCATGCCGACGAGCGTCACGTGACCGTGCCCGCTCGAGGCGGGCAGCACGACGTCCTCACCCGGGACGCTGCCCTCGACGTTGCCGCAGGACTCCGCCGCGAGGTCGACCACGACCGAACCCGGTCGCATCGCGGCCAGCATCTGCTGCGTGACGAGCAACGGGGCGGCTCGTCCGGGAACGGCGGCGGTCGTGATGAGGACGTCCGCGTCCGCGACGTGGGGGGCGAGCAGCTCACGCTGTCGCTGCGCCCGGTTCTCCGTCATCTCGCGGG
>JASBSH010000003.1 GCA_030149025.1 Actinomycetales bacterium
GTGACCCGATGAAGCCGGTGACCCGATGAAGGAGGGGGCGCGATGAGCCTCACCACGAGTGCCACGGCCGACGCCGTGCTGCCCTACGACGAGGTCGTGGAGAGGTTCGACCCGGTGCTGGGGCTCGAGGTGCACGTCGAGTTGTCCACCAACAGCAAGATGTTCTGCGGCTGCCCCACCACCTTCGGCGCCGACCCGAACAGCCAGGTCTGCCCGGTGTGCCTGGGGCTGCCGGGTGCGCTGCCGGTGCTGAACCAGGCGGCGCTGGAGTCGGCGGTGCGGATCGGTCTGGCGCTGAACGGCAGCATCGCACCCCGCTGCCGGTTCGCCCGGAAGAACTACTTCTACCCCGACATGCCGAAGAACTTCCAGACCTCGCAGTATGACGAGCCGATCGCCGTGGACGGCTACCTGGACGTGGAGGTGCCGGCCAGCGAGCACGGTGACGCGTTCACGTACCGGGTGCTCATCGAGCGCGCCCACATGGAGGAGGACACCGGCAAGTCGCTGCACGTCGGCGGCGCCACAGGCCGGATCCACGGCGCGGAGTACTCCCTGGTCGACTACAACCGCGCGGGCATCCCGCTGATCGAGATCGTCACCAAGCCGCTGGAGGGCACGGGCCACCGTGCACCGGAGGTCGCCCGCGCCTACGTGACCACCCTGCGGGACCTGCTCCGGGCTCTTCGTGTCTCCGACGTGCGCATGGAGCAGGGCTCTCTGCGCTGCGACGCCAACCTGTCGCTGCGCGAGAAGGTCGGCGACGATCCGAGCAGCGACGAGCAGCGCGCCGTCCCCCTTGGCACCCGCAGCGAGACCAAGAACGTGAACTCGCTGCGCAGCGTCGAGCGTGCGGTCCGGTACGAGATGACGCGCCAGGCCGCGCGCCTGGCTGCCGGTGAGCGCGTCGTGCAGGAGACCCGGCACTGGCACGAGGACACCGGCATCACCACGCCCGGCCGCTCCAAGGAACAGGCGGAGGACTATCGGTACTTCCCCGAGCCCGACCTGGTGCCGATCGTCTCCGCGCCGGAGTGGGTGGAGCAGCTGCGCGCAACCCTCCCGGAGCCGCCCGCCCAGCGCCGCGCGCGCCTGCAGGCGCAGCTCGGGTTCAGCGACCTGGAGATTCGGGACGTCGTCAACGCCGGTCTCGTCGAGGTGATCGAGGAGACGGTCGAGGCCGGCGCCAAGCCGGCCGCCGCGCGCAAGTGGTGGATGGGTGAGCTGTCGCGCCGAGCCAACACCGACGGCGTGGACGCCACCGAGCTGGGGGTGACGCCGCAGCACGTGGCGGAGCTCGCCGCGCTCGTGGACGCCGGCAGGCTCAACGACACCCTCGCCCGCCAGGTCCTGGACGACGTCATCGCCGGCGAGGGCGGCCCTGCGCAGGTCGCGGAGGCCCGCGGGCTGGAGCTCGTCAGCGACGAGGGCGCCCTGTCCGAGGCGGTCGACCGCGCCATCGCCGCGAACGCCGACGCCGCCGACAAGATCCGTGCCGGCAAGGTCCAGGCCGCCGGCGCGCTCATCGGTGCCGTGATGAAGGAGATGCGCGGCAAGGCCGACGCCGCCCGGGCCCGCGAGCTGATCCTGGAGAAGCTCGGCGCAAGCTGACACCCGCCATCCATGAGTTGATCATGAAATCCCGGTTCACGGCACTGCCACTGAACCGGAAATTCATGATCAACTCCTTGAAGGGCGGGGTCGGCGACCTCAAGTGACCTCTTGCCGTCAAGGGTGGCGAGTCAGCGGCCGATGTCCGACTTGTGCAGTTCATCGTCGCCGGGGTGGCCGCCGCGTGCCTGGTCGCGATCCTCGGGGTGACCGGCGCAGGCAACGCCGTGGCCACCGGCGCGATCCTCTCCGGTGCGCTCACCCTGCTGGCAGGCGTCGTGGGGCTGGTCGCCGCGTGGCGGAGACGCCGCTCCACCGGCAGGTCGGCAGATGAGCGTTTCCGGGTGCTGCTCCTGCTTTCCGCCGTCGTGTGGGCGATCGGCCAGGTGACCAACGGCGTCCAGGTGCGCGCCGGCGCGCAGTTCCCGACCGGGGGTGACCTGCTGTCCCTGCTGGCGGTGCCGCTCGCGATCGCAGGCGCCGTCCAGCTGCCGCGGCAGGGCCGTGAACCGCAGCGGGGACTTCGCGTCACGTTCGAGGCCCTGATGGTCGCCGGTGCCGCCGAGGGGGTGCTGTGGGTTTTCTGGTTCCGCGGCCCCCGGGGCGACGGGTTCGACCAGGTTCAGCTGCTCAGCCTCGCGATCCTCAGCTCTGAGCTGCTGCTCGTGGCCCTGATGTTCGTCGCCACGGTCCGCGACCCGGAGGTGGGCTCCGTCCTGGCGACCGCGGGTCTCGCTGTCTACGTCGCGGGTGACCTGCTGATGACGCACGCGGTCCCCGGCTGGCCGGGGGAGCGGTTCCCGTGGGCGGGCGGGGCGATCTCGTCCCTGGCGTTCCCCGTGGTCGTGTTCGGCATCCGGCGGATGCGGAGGCGTTCCCATGCCGCCACGGACGTTCGGGCCCCGCGGGAGGAGCTGCGGCGCAGCATCGTCACGTCTGCCGCGGTCCTTCTGCCGTTGCTGGTCTACCTGTACGGCGTCCTTCAGGAGGAGTACGTGGATGCCGTCTCCGTGGCGCTCGCCGCGGCGGTCGCCTTCGGCTTCGCAGGCCGCGAGGTGGTACGAGGTCACCAGACGCACGGACTGCTGAGCCGGCTGGCGCACGAGGCGCACCACGACCCCCTCACCGGTCTGCGCAACCGTCGGGCCCTGACCGACGCCCTCAGCAGGACACACGCCTACGTGGGCACGAAGGCAGCGGCGGCCGCCGTCCTCACGCTCGACATCGACAGGTTCGAGGAGGTCAACAGCCAGTTCGGCCACGCAGTCGGGGACCAGCTGCTCGTCGCCGTCGCCGACTGCCTTCGCCGAACCTGCGCGGAGGCCGGTGCCACCGCCTACCGGCTCGGCGGCGACGAGTTCGCGATCCTCGCACGCGGCAGCCTCGCCCGGTCTCGTGCGCTGGCGGAGCAGCTGCGAACCGCGGTCAACGCGGGGATCGGCACGGTCCCCGGTCTGGGGAAGATCGACCTGACCGCCAGTCTCGGCCTCGCGCCGGTGGCCCGACCCGGTGCTCTGGGTGGCGATGTCCGGCTCGAGTCCCTCTCGCAGGCCGCGCAGGCGCTCAGGGTCGCCAAGGACGGCCGTAACCGGGTCTGCGTGTACGACGACGTCCTTGCGGAGCGTGCACGAGCAGAGGCGACCACGGAGCGTCGACTCGCCCTGGCCGTGGACAGCGGGGCCATCCGCCTGCACTTCCAGCCGATCGTGGAGCTTCGATCCGGCAGGGTCCGCGGCCTCGAGGCCCTGGCCCGCTGGGACGACGCGGAGCTGGGACAGGTCCCGCCCGACCGCTTCATCCCGCTCGCCGAGCAGACCGGTCTCATCCACCCCCTCGGGCGTCGCCTGCTCGACGAGGCCGTGCGGGTGGTCAGCGAGCTGCCTTCGCATCTTCACCTCAACGTCGGTGTCAACGTGTCCCCGCTGCAGCTGCGTAACCCGCGGTTCATCACAGACGTCGTCGAGACGCTGCACCGGCACGGCCTTGCGCCACAGCGCCTGGTGCTCGAGGTGACCGAAGGCATCTTCATGGACCCGGCCGACCCGGGCGTGCACGCGCTGCACGAGCTGTCGCGACTCGGCGTCGTCATCGCCATCGACGACTTCGGTTCCGGCTACTCGTCGTTCGGCTACATGAGCCGGCTGCCTGTCGACATCGTCAAGGTGGACCGCGCGCTCGCCCGGTCCCTCGACGTGCCCGCACACCGGGCGGTGCTGAGGGCGATCGTGGACATGGCCACCGCTCTGCACCTCGATGTGGTGTTCGAGGGCATCGAGACGCTGGACGCCGAGTGGGCGCTCACGTCGATCGGCGCCGGCTTCGGGCAGGGGTGGCTCTACTCACCGGCGGTGCACCCGGAGCGGATCCTGCAGGTGGTCCGTGACGTGGAGTCAGCGCAGGGGCACCCGCACCAGC
>JASBSH010000015.1 GCA_030149025.1 Actinomycetales bacterium
ATGACCATTCCCGGCATCAGCCGGCGCCTGTCGGAGGTCTACCTGGCCGAGGTCGGCCCGGACATGACCCGGTTCCCCAGCCCGGCAGACCTTTCCTCCTGGGCCGGGATGTGCCCGGGTAACAACGAGTCCGCCGGCAAACGGATGTCCACCCACACCCGGCCCGGCAACGCGTGGCTGCGTGGGGCGCTGGGCGAAGCCGCCGCAGGAGCCGCCCGCACGAAGACCACCTACCTCGGCGAGCGGTACCGCCGCCTGGCCCGAAGAATCGGCACCAAGAAGGCGAAGGTGGCCATCGGCCGCAACATCCTCGAGGCCGGCTACCAAGTCCTCACCCGCAACACCCCATACCTGGACCTGGGACCCGAACACTTCCAGCGAATACGAAACCCCGAACGCGTGGCCCAACGCGCCATCCGCCAACTGCTCGAGGCTGGCTACCACGTCGAACCCCACCCCGGGAGAGCCCTCACAGTCGCCAAAGCGTGAACCACCGCTCACCCTCCGCTGCCGGCTCACCTTATTTTCGAGCCATCACCGCGCGGTTAGTGGGCTTGGGTCAGCTCCACGTCTGAGACCACCATTTCCTCGCCGCCCTCGATCAGATCCAACGACGCCACCTTCCCGGCTGCCGCCAGGTCACCCTGACCGGCACGCACCAGCTCCAGCACCGACGCCGGCGCCGTCACGACCGCGTGCGTCACCTCGGTCCGCATCGACACCTTGGCCTCCGACTTCGCCTTGCGAACCCCGCCCAGAGCGGTACCGACGGCGTCGAGCATGGCTGGCGGGGCGTCGTCCCCAGAAACCTCGCGCAGCGAGGCCGCCTCGGGCCACGAGGCGCGGTGAACCGAGCCCTCCCGCCACCACGACCAGACCTCCTCGGTCGCGAACGGGATGAACGGCGCCAGAAGCCGGAGCAGCACGTCGAGCGCCTTCGCCAGAGCGGCCCGCGCCGAGGCGGCAGCCTCCTCGCCCTGCCCGCCGTATGCGCGGTCCTTGACGAGCTCGACGTAGTCGTCGCAGAACGTCCAGAAGAACGTCTCGGTCGCCGCCAGTGCACGCGTGTGGTCGTAGTCGTCGAACGCGGCCGTCGCCTCGGCGACGACGTCGGCGAGACCGGCCAGCATCGCCCGGTCCAGCGGCTCGGTGACGGCGGCAGCGGGGTCGACGGCGCCCATGGACAGCGCGAACTTGCTGACGTTCAGCACCTTGATCGCCAGCCGTCGGCCGATCTTCATCTGGCCGACCTCGAAGGCAGCATCCGTGCCGAGGCGGGCGCTCGCGGCCCAGTACCGGACGCCGTCCGACCCGTGCTCCTCGAGCAGGCCCATGGGCGTGACGACGTTGCCCTTGGACTTGCTCATCTTCTTGCGGTCCGGGTCGAGGATCCACCCGCTGATCGCCGCGTTCTTCCAGGGCAGTGAGTCGTGCTCGAGGTGGGCGCGGACGACCGTGGAGAACAGCCAGGTCCGGATGATGTCCTGGCCCTGCGGGCGCAGGTCCATCGGGAAGACCCGCTCGAACAGGTCCTTGTCGCCGCGCCAGCCACCCGCGATCTGGGGGGACAGCGACGACGTCGCCCAGGTGTCCATCACGTCGGCGTCGCCGGTGAACCCGCCCGGGACGTCGCGCTGGTCCTCCGTGTAGCCCGGCGGGACGTCGATGGTCGGGTCCACCGGCAGGCTCGCCTCGTCGGGCACCAGCGGGTTGTCGTAGTCCCGCTCGCCGCCCGAGTCCAGCCGGTACCACAGCGGCAGCGGAACGCCGAAGAACCGCTGGCGGCTGATCAGCCAGTCGCCGTTGAGCCCGCGCACCCAGTTCTCGTAGCGCACCCGCATGAAGTCGGGGTGGAAGGCCAGCTCCTTGCCGCGCGCCAGCAGCTGCTCGCGCAGCCCCTCGTCCCGGCCGCCGTTGCGGATGTACCACTGGCGGCTGGTGACGATCTCGAGCGGCTTGTCGCCCTTCTCGAAGAAGTTCGCCTTGCGCTGCGTCGCCTGCGGCTCCCCGATGAGATCCCCGGACTCCCTCAGCCCGTCCACGATCGCCTCACGTGCCGAGAACGCCGTCTTGCCGGCGAGCTTGGCGTACGCAGCCGCCGAGCCGTCGTGCCGCAGCCACTCCGGCGTCTCTCGCGCCAGCCGGCCGTCACGCCCGATCACCGAACGGGTCGGCAGGTCCAGCTCGCGCCACCACTGCACGTCGGTCAGGTCGCCGAAGGTGCAGCACATGGCGACGCCCGCGCCCTTGTCCGGCTCCGCAGCCGGATGCGCCAGCACAGGCACCTCCACTCCGAACAACGGTGTGGTGACGCTCGTGCCGAACAGCGGTTGGTACCGCTCGTCGTCCGGGTGCGCGATCAGCGCGACGCACGACGGGATCAGCTCGGGCCGGGTCGTCTCGATCTCGACCGTGCCGCCGTCCGGGCGGTGGAACGCCACCCGGTGGAAGAAGCCCGGGTAGTCGCGTGCCTCGAGCTCCGCCTGCGCGACGGCGGTCTGGAACGTCACGTCCCACATACCCGGCGCCTCGGCGGTGTAGGCCTCGCCGCGCTCCAGGTTGCGCAGGAACGCCAGTTGCGACGTGGCCCTGGCGTGCTCGTCGATGGTCTGGTAGTGCTGCAGCCAGTCCACCGACAGGCCGAGGTGGCGCCACAGCGCCTCGAACTGCTTCTCGTCGTCCTTGGTCAGCCGCTCGCACAGCTCGACGAAGTTGCGCCGGCTGACCGGCACCTGGTCGGCCGCCTTGACGCTCTTCGCCTCACCGGAGTGCGGGGGAGTGAAGTCCGGGTCGTACGGCAGGGACGGGTCGCACCGCACGCCGAAGTAGTTCTGCACCCGCCGCTCGGTCGGTAGGCCGTTGTCGTCCCAGCCCATCGGGTAGAACACCTCCCGCCCGCGCATGCGCTGGTAGCGCGCGACCAGGTCGGTGTGCGTGTAGGAGAACACGTGCCCGACGTGCAGCGACCCGGACACGGTGGGCGGCGGGGTGTCGATCGAGTAGATCTGCTCACGCGTCCTGGACCGGTCGAACCGGTACGTGCCCTGCTCCTGCCATACCGCGTCCCACTTGTCCTCCAGGCCGTCGAGGGACGGGCGGTCCGGGACGCGGGGCGCGGTCTGGTTCTCCATGCGCGAAATCCTCCCAGACCGCGGGGCTCACCTCCGAACGGGATTCCTTCGGCAGGATGTCCTCATGACCGACAGCGACCGGACGCCGCCGAACGACCAGCCGGACGCCGGCACCTTGCGTGCCGTGGTGACGGGCGCGAGCTCGGGGATAGGCGCCGCGACGGTGCGCCGGCTACGCGCCGAGGGCTGGTCGGTGCTCGCCGTCGCTCGCCGGGAGGACCGGTTGCGGGCGCTCGCGGACGACACCGGCTGCGAGTACTGCGTCGCCGACGTCACGAAGGCCGAGGACGTCGACACGCTGGTCTCGCGGGCCGGTGCGGTTCACGCTCTGGTCGCCAACGCCGGCGGGGCGGTCGGTGTCGACCCGGTGGCGGACGCCGACCCGGCGGACTGGCAGGCGATGTACGACGTGAACGTGTTGGGCACGCTGCGGGTGACTCAGTCGCTGCTGCCGGCTCTGCGCGCGAGCGGGCGTGGCGACGTCCTGATCATGTCATCGACGGCCGGGTTCGTGGCGTACGAGGGCGGCGGTGGATACGTCGCGGCCAAGCACGGCACCCACGCGATCGCCGCGACTCTGCGGCTCGAGCTCGCGGGTGAGCCCGTGCGGGTGATCGAGATCGCGCCGGGGATGGTGAAGACCGACGAGTTCTCGGTGAAGCGCTATCGCGGTGACGCAGCGAAGGCAGAGGCCGTGTACGCCGGGGTGGACGAGCCGCTGACCGCGGTCGACGTCGCCGACGCCGTCGTGTGGGCGCTCACCCGACCGCACCACGTCAACGTGGACCTGATGGTCCTGCGGCCGCTCGCGCAGGCGGCCCAGCACAAGGTCGCCCGCCGTGCCACCACCTGACCCACCCCGCCCTTGCGTCAGCACAGGTGCGGGACGGGACCCGCACAAGTGCTGACGTTGCGGGTGGGGTGAGCCGTTACGATGGATGCACAGGCATCGACCCGGCCATCACCGGTGATCCTCCGGAAGAACGGGCAGCGTCACGCGACCATCACGGGGCGCGGCCTCAGTAGAACCGGACGGGTAGGCCCGTCACAGCCGACATCGAGCGGCCGGCGCACGCCCCACCAGCACCGGCAAGCGAGGTGGTACCGCGGTGCCACCCGGGAAGCCGGGTGACGTCGTCCTCGCACCACGATCAGGATCTGCAGAAGTGCAAGATCACGACGAGGTGGGAGCAGGCGGAGATGACGTACCCGAAGAAGTCGCCGGGCGGGCAGCCCGAGCAGTCCTGGCACCGGTCCGGCCAGCACGGCACCGGCAAGGCCGGCGTGCCGTCGTCCCCGCGGTTCCCCGAGATCGAGGACCGGGTCCGCAAGTACTGGGACGCCGACGGCACCTTCCAGGCCAGCATCGACGCCCGGCCCGCCGGCACCAACGGCGCAGGCGAGTTCGTCTTCTACGACGGCCCGCCCTTCGCCAACGGCCTGCCGCACTACGGCCACCTGCTCACCGGTTACGTCAAGGACGTCGTCCCCCGGTACCAGACGATGCGCGGCCGCCGGGTGGAGCGCCGCTTCGGCTGGGACACCCACGGCCTGCCCGCCGAGCTCGAGGCGGAGCGCCAGCTCGGCATCAAGGGCCGAGGCGACGTCCTCAAGATGGGCATCGAGAAGTTCAACGCCGCATGCCGCCAATCCGTGCTGCGCTACACCCACGAGTGGGAGGACTACGTCAAGCGCCAGGCCCGCTGGGTCGACTTCGAGAACGACTACAAGACGCTCAACCTCAGCTTCATGGAGAGCGTCATCTGGGCCTTCAAGACCCTCTACGACAAGGGCCTCGTCTACGAGGGCCTGCGCGTGCTGCCCTACTGCTGGGTGGACGAGACGCCGCTGTCCAACC
>JASBSH010000035.1 GCA_030149025.1 Actinomycetales bacterium
ACCCGGTGAACCCGGGGAAGAAGGTCGTCACCGGGTTCAGCGGCATCAACGACGTCACCACCGACAAGTGGGGCAACCTGTACGTCACCGAGCTGAGCGTCAAAGGCATCTGGCCCGTCGAGGGCGCCCTGTCGACGGGTGACCCGTCCGGCGTCGAGGGGCAGGGTCGGGTGACCAAGGTGACCAAGAACGGGCAGAAGAAGGTGGTCGGCTCCACGTCACTGACGATCCCCGGCTCGGCGGTGGTCACCAAGCGCGGCCACGTGTACGTGTCGGACATGCACCTGTTCGCTGCGAAGCTGGTGCGGATCGCCTGAGCCTGATCGCTTCGAGTCTCGTTTTGCGTCAGCGGGAGTGCCCGCCCCACCCCGCACATGCGAGGACGTGGCGGGATGGTTCGGCGCTGCGCCCGGTCGCTCGGCTGGACCGGGCGCGGTGCCGTGTCGCAAGACGGTGACCCGGAGCTCGTCGGCGACATGCCGGCCGGTGACCCGCAGGAGAGCCGGACCCGATCCCTGTCCAGCGTGCTCGACCCGGCGCACCCCACGCCGGCGCACACCAAGGTCAGGGCCGGCTGAGCGGCCGGATCGCAGACGGCGCGGGGCCCTACGCTGGGTCGGTGACCGGCTACCTCGCGGACCTGCGCATCGTCCTGCGCGGCCGCGACTTCCGGCGTCTGTTCGCCACGCGTCTGCTGTCGCAGGCGGGCGACGGAGCGTTCCAGGTCGGTCTCGCCAGCCTGTTCTTCTTCTCCCCCGAACGACAGGCCACGACGCAGGCCGCGGCGGTCGCGTTCGCCATCACCCTCCTGCCGTACTCCGTCGTCGGCCCTTTCGCAGGGGTGCTCCTCGACCGGTGGCACCGCCGGCAGGTGCTGCTGTTCTCCAACCTGATGCGTGCCGTGCTGGTCGCCGGCGTCGCAGCGCTCGTCCTGAGCGGGTCGGTCGGCGTTCCGCTCTACCTGCTCGTTCTGGCCTGCCTCAGCGTCAACCGCTTCTTCCTCGCCGCACTCGGCGCGTCCCTGCCACACGTCGTCCCCGAGCGACAGCTGGTGATGGCGAACTCGCTCACCCCGACCGCAGGCACCATGGCCCTGATGACCGGCGCCGCAGCCGGTTTCGGCACGCGCGCCCTGCTCGGCGCTGGTGACGGCACCGACGGAGCGATCATCGTCGTCGGCGGGCTCGCGTACCTCCTCTCCTCGCTCGCCGCCTCCCGGATGCGGGTCGACCTTCTCGGCCCGGACGACGACGCGCGGCTTCACGCCGTCGCCTGGCGCTCGCACGTGGCCGCCGTGCTGAACGAGCTGGGTCAGGCGTTGCGGCACATCAGGCTTCGAGGGGCTCCCGCGCACGGCCTCGGGGTCATCGCCGTCCACCGGCTCGCCTACGGCCTCGTCACCGTCGCCTGGATTCTTCTGTCCCGCAACTACTTCAACGCGCCGGGACAGGTGGACGCCGGGCTCGCCCTGCTCGCCCAGGTGGTGGCCGTGACCGGGGCTGGGTTCGCGGCAGCTGCCGTGATCACGCCCGCGGTGACCAGACGTCTCGGCATCAGGTGCTGGATCGTCGTCTGCCTGCTCGTCGCCGGTATCTCGCAGCTGGCCTTCGCGTGGCGGTTCGACGTCCCGACGTTGCTCCTCAGTGGTTTCCTCGTCGGGCTCGGCGGACAAGGGGCGAAGATCTGCGTGGACGCCATCGTGCAGCTGGACGTGGACGACGCGTTCCGCGGCCGGGTCTTCTCCTTGTACGACATGCTGTTCAACGCCGCCTTCGTGGTCGCCGGTCTCCTCGCGGTCCTCTTCATGCCGCAGGACGGGTACTCCCGGGCGGTGTTCCTCACTGTGGCCGGCCTGTACGTGCTGGCCGCCCTCGGGTACGCGGCCGCCAGCATGCGCAGGTCATCGAGCGGCATGGCGTCCGCCGCGGTGCAGGGCCGAGTGACCGCCGCGGCGCAGGGCCGAGCCGAGGAGCAGCAGGCCCGTGCCGGACGCGACCGCTCCTCCACCGACCAGCGCGAAGCCTGAAGCGGTCGTGCCTGTCTCGGGCAGCCGCGACATCGTCCGCTCCGGCGCCGCCGCCGTCGGACGCGCCGGCGCTGGGAGCCGTGGCGCTGGTGTGGTGGAGGGTTTCGACTGGGGCGCCGACCTCGGCGATGGCGTCACGACCGGTTCCGCGGTCACAGCCGGCGTCGGTTCGGGCCGAGGCTTCGGTACCGGCACCACCTTTGGTTCAGGCTCCGGTTCAGGCTCCGGTACGTCGTGAGATTCCGGCGCTGGCGGCGGTGCCGTCAGCAGTGTGGTCTCCTGCGCGACACCGAACCTCGAGGTCCAGCCGGCATGGTGCTCGTCGGCCGCGATGGTCTCAGTCAACACGTAGTAGCCCGGCTTCTCCGGCGTGACGCCAGCGGTCCGGTACTCGCAGTAGCCGGAGACGCTGGTGCTCACCTCGCCCGCAAGCGGCGCATCGGACGGCACCTCATCGGCCTCCACCGGCCTGTCCGGGAACGGACCCCAGAGCCGCGACACCACCTCGAGCTCGCTGCCGGGCCGGACACCGGTGACCGTCAGGCGGTCGGTCAGCGTGGCGCCGACCTCCGCCTGCTCGGCCGACGCCTGCGTCGTCACCTGCGGCTGCCACTTCAGCAGCGTCGTCTCCGGCTCGACGCCGAACCGGCTTGTCCATCCTGTCTGCTCGGCGTCGGCCGGGATCTGCTCCGTCCAGACGTAGTAGCCCGGCTCCCGGACCCGGATCGGCGGTGTGCTCCACTCGCCGGGACCGTCGACCACCGTCTGCACCCTGCCGGCCACCGGCGCGCCGGGCGGAGCGGCGTCTGCAAGCACTGGCCGCTCCCCGAACGTGCCCCACAGGGTCGACGTGACCGTCACCGGGTGCCCGGCCGGCCATTGCCGCCCGTCCACCACGGAGACCGTCAACCGGTCGGTGAGCTCGCTCGGCCCCTCCACCACCTCGGCGCTCGCCCTCGTGACGACGCGGGGCTGGAACGGCGTGACGACCTTCACCGCCGTAGCCGACACCTTCTTCAGCGGAGCCATGGTGACGACCCGCTGCACACCGGGCCGGTTCGGCGTGTGCAGGCGCACCTCCTCCGACGGCAGCTGCACGTCAGCGGTCACCCGCACCGTCCCGGCACCGGTCACCTGCACCGCGAAGGTCGAGGGGCGCGGACCGGTGGTGAGGGTCCGGGCCTGCGTGGCGCCGTCCGCCCATTTCGCCGGACCGCTCAAGGTGACCTCGCCGGACCAGCCCTTGGCCTCCTTGCCCGACGCTGCCAAGGCCGAGACGGTGACCGACCCGCTGCGGTCGTCGGCCAGGTCCACTCCGATGGACACCCGGTACGGCCCGGCCTGGTCGCGCGCTTCGGCTGACAGCTGTGCGACGCGGCCAGGGAGATCCACCTCGCGCACCTTGGGCGGCGTCGACGGCACCCGGG
>JASBSH010000036.1 GCA_030149025.1 Actinomycetales bacterium
CGTTCGGCGCCTTCGGTGGGCGTGCCGAGGTGATGGACCTGTTCGACCCGTCCCGCCCCGACGCTCTCGCCCACGCTGGCACGTTCAACAACAATCTCGCGTCCATGCTCGCCGGCCGTGCTGGGCTGAGGAAGGTGTACACGCCCGAGGTCGCGGAGGCGCACACGCAGCGAGGGGAGCAGCTGCGCGAGGCGCTGAACAGGGCGGTCGGCGACCACGGACTGCTGGTGACCGGGGTGGGGTCGCTGATGGCGATCCACCCGGTGCCTGCCGCCTTGAGCGAGAACAGATCTGGTGCTGCGACGACTGCGGAGGACCTCGCCGGCTGCGACCCGAGACTGCGCGAGCTGTTGTTCCTGGGGCTGCTCGAGCACGGTTACTACATCGCGCCACGCGGCTATCTGGCGCTCAGTCTCGCGGTCACCGACGATCAGCTCGAGGGGTTCGTCACCGCGGCGGGGGAACTCGCTGCCGAACTCGCCCACCTCACCAAGCAGCGCGCTGGATAGCCTGACAGCCGTGAGCGTCCAGATCTCGCCGAGCATCCTGTCCGCCGACTTCGCCAACCTCGAGCACGACCTCGGTCGGATCGCGAACGCCGACTGGGCGCACGTCGACGTGATGGACAACCACTTCGTGCCGAACCTGACGATCGGCCTGCCCGTCGTGGAGCGGCTGATCAAGGTCAGCCCCGTGCCCGTCGACTGCCACCTGATGATCGAGGACCCCGACCGGTGGGCACCCGGCTACGCCGAGGCCGGTGCGCAGAGCGTGACATTCCACGCCGAGGCGGCAAAGGCACCCATCCGACTCGCGCGTGAGCTGCGCCGGATCGGCGCCCGCGCCGGGCTCGGCCTCAAACCCGCGACCCCTGTCGAGCCGTTCATCGACCTGCTGCCCGAGGTCGACATGCTGCTCGTGATGACGGTCGAACCCGGCTTCGGTGGGCAGAAGTTCCTCGACGTGTGCCTGCCCAAGGTGCGCCGTGCCCGCAAGGCGGTGCGTGAGTCGGGACTGGACGTGTGGGTCCAGGTGGACGGCGGCGTGTCGGCGTCCACCATCGAGCGCTGCGCGGAGGCCGGCGCGGACGTGTTCGTCGCCGGCTCGGCCGTCTACGGCGCCGGCGACG
This sequence comes from Actinomycetales bacterium, assembly GCA_030149025.1. Lineage (GTDB taxonomy): Bacteria > Actinomycetota > Actinomycetes > Actinomycetales > BWSM-131 > BWSM-131. Next base: position 1,130 of record JASBSH010000036.1, read on the forward strand.
CGGCGAGCGCCGTCGACGAGCTGCGTGAGCTGGCGACGAAGGTCTGCTGACCTCCACCCAGTAACCGTCGTGACCATGCAGGTCTGCACGTACGCCGCGCGCGTGTCCCGAGTCATGGAACGTTCTTTGCCGGTGCCGAATCGCGCGGCGTAGAATCCCCGCGACATATCAACCAACGCGTGCTCCGGGGTCGGTGAAACTCCGAACCGGCGGTTACAGTCCGCGACCCGACCGCAACTGTGCAGACAGAGCGGCCGGTTGACCCGGTGGAATTCCGGGACCGACGGTCAAAGTCCGGATGGGAGGCGCACGCGACCGGTGCGGGCAACCGCATCGGGACCGGTTGCCGGAGCGCGAGGCCTCCATCGCCATGACACCGGCAGCAGGTTCGACATCCCCGGGGCTCGTCTATCGGATCTCGGAGGATTCGGATGGACCTGCTCCTCAAGCTCCTCGATGCGCAGATCACCTTCGGGGACACGCAGATCCTGTGGCGCGAAGTGATCGGCAACCTCTTCGGTCTCGCCTCAGCGGTCGGCGGCATGCGCCGCCGGATCTGGGCCTGGCCGGTCGGCGTGGTCGGCAACGTCCTGCTGTTCACGGTCTTCCTCGGCGGTGTGTTCAACACCCCCCAGGCCGTCGACCTGTACGGCCAGGCCGGCCGTCAGGTCTTCTTCATCGCCGTGAGCGTGTACGGCTGGGTGCGTTGGCGCCAGTCCCAGCGCGCTCGCCTCAGCTCGGGCGCGGACGACGACACACCGGCCATCGTGCCCCGCTGGGCGAACGGTCGGGAGCGGTTGCTCCTCGTGGCGTCGGCCGTCGTCGGCACGATCGTGTTCGCCCAGATCTTCAAGGCCCTCGGTTCGTGGGGGCCGTGGGCCGACGCCTGGATATTCACCGGTTCGATGCTGGCGACCTACGGGATGGCCCGTGGCTGGACCGAGTTCTGGCTGATCTGGATCGGCGTGGACGCCGTCGGTGTCCCGCTGCTCCTGAAGGCCGGCTTCTACCCGTCGGCGATCCTGTACCTGGTGTACGGCGCCTTCGTAGTCTGGGGCTTCTTCGTCTGGATGCAGGCGCAGCGTCGTGAGCGGGGACCGCAGGACCTGGAGACCGCACCGGCGACCGCCGCAGCCGGGTAGGCGTCCACCGAAATAGAGGTTGATCATGGAATCCTGGTTCGCGTCTGCACAGGGTTTCCATGATCAACGACGTAGTTCGCCGCCAGACGAACGACGACGGCACCCCGCCCCAGCCGAGGTGCCGCCGTCGTCCTGCCATCCATCCCACACGGACTGTGATCGCCCATCAACATTCCGTGACAAGGACATTCAACTCATTCGGCCACGTCCTGTCAATCCTCAACGCACCTCATGTGAAGTGGTGGTCACAGTGCTGTCAGTCCCCGCCTACAGGCTCACCAGGCGGTCGCCTCCGAGACACGATGTAGGGGGCGACTAGCCTGGTGGCTCGTGAAGACCTTCGACGAGCTGTTCGCCGAGCTGGCGGAGAAGGCCGCGACCCGGCCGGAGGGCTCGGGCACCGTGGCCGCGCTCGACGGCGGCGTGCACGGTATCGGCAAGAAGGTCGTCGAGGAGGCAGCCGAGGTCTGGATGGCCGCCGAGCACGAGTCGGCCGACCGGGCGGCGGAGGAGATCTCCCAGCTGCTGTACCACCTCCAGGTGCTGATGCTCGCCCGCGGACTGAAGCTCGAGGACGTCTACCGACATCTGTGATGACGCAGCTACACCAGTTCCCGACTGTCGTCACCACTGATTCGAAGGACCACCCATGCTGAAGATCGCCATTCCGAACAAGGGCTCGCTGTCCGAGCCCGCCACCGAGATGCTCCGAGAGTCCGGGTACGCCACCCGCCAGGACACCCGCAAGCTCGTGCTGCGCGACGCCGAGAACGACGTCGAGTTCTTCTTCCTGCGGCCGCGGGACATCGCCGTCTACGTCGGTGCCGGACGGCTGGACGTCGGCATCACCGGTCGTGATCTCCTGCTCGACTCCGGGGTCCGGGCCACCGAGATCATGTCCCTAGGGTTCGCGACCTCGACGTTCCGGTTTGCGTCGCGTCCCGGGGAGGTCGAGTCGGTGGAGAAGCTCGCCGACCGGCGCATCGCCACGAGCTACCCCGGACTCGTCCGCCGCTACCTCGCGGAGCGGGGGATGGATGCCGACGTGGTCCGTCTGGACGGCGCCGTGGAGACCGCCGTGGAGCTGGGCGTGGCCGACGTCATCGCGGACGTCGTGGAGACCGGCTCCACCCTTCGGGCAGCGGGTCTGGAGGTGTTCGGGGAGCCGATCCTGAGGTCGGAGGCGGTCCTGGTCCGCCGCGGCGGCCGCGGGGACGCCGACCCCGAGGGTCTGGACGTACTCATCCGGCGACTGCAGGGCGTCCTGGTTGCCAGGCGCTACGTGATGATGGACTACGACATCCGGGCGGAGCTCGTCGAGCAGGCCTGCGCGATCACGCCAGGTCTGGAGTCACCGACCGTCTCACCGCTCCACGACAGGGGCTGGGTGGCCGTTCGTGCGATGGTGCCGAGAGCGAAGGTCAACAAGGTGATGGACGAGCTCTACGACATCGGGGCGCGCGCGATCCTCGTGACGACCATCCACGCCTGCCGGATCTGAGGGGGACCGAGCCATGGAGCAGCCAGGGCAGACCGGTGCGCTGGATGAGCGCGCGTACCGGCCGTTCCGCCCGATCAAGGCGCGGCGGATCGCCTGGGCGGTCGCCGTCGCTGCTGTGGTGATCCTCACCATCATCGGTCTGACCATCGAGGACGCTCCGCTGCTGGACCGCCTCGCCTTCATCGCCACGGGCCTCCTCATGGCCTGGTTCATGTCACGGCAGGCGGGCGTGCGCGCGATCCCGTCGCAGTCCGGTCTCTTCGTCAAGAACCTCTTCCTCGGCCGGACGCTGGAGTGGGCGGAGATCGTGTCGGTGCGCTTCGGAGCCGATCGGTCCTGGGTGCAGCTGGACCTTGCCGACGGCGACACCCTCGCCGTGATGGCGATCCAGCGTGCGGACGGTGACTACGCCGAGAAGGAGGCGCGCCGCCTGGCGACCCTCGTCGAGTACGGCAGCCGCGCTACCAACTCCTCGTGATCATGAAATCCCGGTTCGCGGATGAACCGGCATTTCATGATCACGATATGGGGGAGCGGGTCAGGTGAGCCAAAACGGTCAGAACCACGTGCCGCACCACGCCGGTTCGGGCCACCCGAGCAGCGCGTCCGCACGGGCGTGCGTGGCGGCGTCCCGGATCCGGAGGAAGCCGGCACCCGCGAGAGCCGCGAGATCGCCGGACCCGAGCCAGAGTGCCGCGAGTCCCGCAGCGTCGGTGTCGATGTCGGGATTCCGGACGTCGTCCACGCGGCTGCACGTACCGGCTCCAGATGCGTCTGACTCGATCACGTACGTCCCGTCGATCTGGCCGAGGTGGTCGGCGACGCGGATGGTGACGGAGCCGGCGACGGGGTAGCGGCGGGCGCTGAACGCGGCCGGCACGTCGTGCAGCCGGACCCACAGGAAATCGGATGTGGCGCCGTCCCTGGCCGTGCGCGGGTCGGTGAGCAGCAGTGGGAGCGGCTCGCGAGGGCTGCGGTCCTCGGCGACGACACGGGTGACGAAGTCGACCTCGCAGCAGTAGCGCCACAGGTCCGCGTAGGCGTCGTCGTTGGCGGCCCAGAGGTCCTGGACGTGGAGGGTCGCTGCGGAGACGCGCTCGGTATAGGAGTCCTCGACCCGGTAGATGAGCAGGCCGTCAGGAGTGCCGTCGGCGCCGCGGTGGATGGCGAGCTGGCGGAGGCGGTCCTCGTCGTTGCCGTGCAGGAGGATCTGCGCGGCGGTCTGCCAGCGGTGAAGCGGACGTTGGACGGTGCCGGCAAACCGTTGCCGCGCACGGTCATACAGCGCAGGGGCGAGCTTGACGAAGTCGTCGGGGTCGACCAGCTCGACGCTGCCGACGCGGGGCGGACGGAAATGGGCGCGGGTGGCGTCGACCGTCCAGGTGCACGAGGTCGTGGCGACGCCGAAGCCGAACCGGCGGTAGATCGGCGCCTCGGAGGCGATAAGGATGCTGGCGACGTCGCCATGCTCTGCTGCTCGGCTCAGCTCCACGGTCATCCAGCGTGAGAGCAGGCCGCGGCGGCGGTGTGTCGGCAGCACGGTGACGCTGCTGATCCCGTTGAGCGGCAATGGTTCTGGCGCGCCTGGAACGGTGAGGTCGCTGTCGAACGAGCGAAACGTCGCGACGGTGCGGGCGCCGTCCCGGCCGGCGAAGAGGCGGTGGCCGGCCATGCGGACGCGGCGGGACTCGATCGACTCGGGCGTGGGGCGGGGTGCGAGGAACACCGCTGAGGCCGTGTTCGCCCACTGGGTGAGGGCGGGGACGTCGTCGGGATCAATCGGCACGATCTGCAGCTCGGTCATCGATCGGCCAGCCTAACGGTCCGCCGGATCCCCGCCTTGCGCCCAGGTCAGGCGATGGTCGCGGCGAGGGCCTTGATCGCGTCGACGAAGCACTCGGCCGGCGGGTTCACGAGGCCCGCACCGACCTGACCGGTGCCGGCCACCTTGCCCGCCATACCGGTGTTGATCTGCGGCAGGATCCCGGTGCGCACCACCGAGACCACGTCGATGCCGGTCGGCGCTCCCCGGAACCCGAGGATCGGGATCTGCATGATCGGGTGCTCGGCCAGCGTGATGTCGTACATCCGATGCGTCGTGCTGAGCGCCAGCTGCGCGGTGCCGCCGACGAACGCCACGATAGCCGGTGCGGCGGCCATCGAGAAGCCGCCGATGCCAGCGGTTTCCGTGATCGCCGAGTCGCCGATGTCCGGGTTGGCGTCCTCGCGGCCGTAGTCCCCGAGGAACAGGCCGTCGGGGATCTGCGCCGGCCCGGTGAACCACTGGTCGCCGGTGCCCGAGACCTGGATGCCGAAGTCGGTGCCGTTCCGCGCCATCGCCACCACCAGCGAGGACCCGGGCACGTCCCGGCCGGCGTCCAGGGCCAGCTTGCAGGCCGGCATGACCAGGTTCAGGTAGAAGTGGTCGTTGCCGTTGCAGAACCGGACCACATCGGCGACGTCGTTCGCCGGCGCTCCGAGCTCGAGCAGCTCGGGGATCAGCTCCCGGATCAGCATCATCGTGCCGGCCCGGTTGCGGTTGTGGCCCTCGTCGCCCATCTGCAGCATCTGCGCGGTGATCGACCGGATGTCGATCGGGCCGGCGCTCGATCCGGCGCGGCGCTGAACGGCCTGCTGCAGCAGCGGGCCGAGCACGGCGGACATCCACTTCAGCCGGTCGACGACCTCCGGGCCGTAGGCGCCGTAGCGCAGCACCTTGCCCAGACCCTCGTTGAGGGAGCAGAAGGTCGATCGACCCGTTGCCGGGTCGGCGATCTCGAACACCCACATGCCAGGGCTGATCACGCCGGCCATCGGCCCGACGGCGCGGTGGTGGTGGCACGAGTCGAGGGTGATCGGCGTGCCGTCGCGCAGCTGGCCGGCGGCGAGCAGCTTCTCGGCCTCCTCCGGCGAGTCGGCAAGGCCCTCGAACAGCATCGCGCCCATCAGCGCACCACGCAGCGGCCCGGACGCGCGTTCCCAGGTGATCGGGGGACCGGCGTGGAAGAACATGCCCGGGGACATCTCCAGCGCCTCGGACGCCGGCCGCACGTCGACGAGGACGGCCCCGGTCGCGAGCACGCGTGAGATCGCAGTGGCGTTGGCCTCGGCACGTCGAGCGTCGAACAGCACCTTCTGCACCTCGGCCTCCGTGCCGCCGAGCGGCGGTCGCCAGTCAACCCGCTGCACGTCCACGGACTGTGCGACAAGGGCGTCGGCGAACAGGTCGACGCCGACGGTGACGATCGACTGCGGTCCTGCAAGCAGCGCCTGAGCGTTCTGCTCGCCCTGTGCCGGGTCTGCCTGAGCTGCCTGGTCTGCGGTCTGCTGGGTCATCGGCTCTCCCCACGGATCAGGGCGACCGCTGCGCGGGTCGCCTCGGCGTTGGACAGGTAGACGGCGGCGCCGGCCTTCGCGAGCGCCTCGGCGGACGCGTCGCGGCCCTGCGGGTCCCCGGCGGTGCCGGTCAGCGACACCACGACGTCGAGCGCGCGGCCGTCGGCCGTTGCGCGGTCGATCGCCGCGCGGATCACCGGCGCGTGCACTCCAGCAGGGTCTTCATGGGCGCCGTGACCGAGGACGACGTCCAGCAGGATCACACGGACCCTCGCGTCCCGCGCCGCCTCCTCGATCGCCTCCAGGCGAAGGCTGGGATCGATCATCGGGTGCGCGCGGCCGACGGTCATCGTGTCGTCACCGAGGTCGACGAACGCGTGCCCGGCGGTCGCCAGGGCGCCCTTCAGTGCCGACGGCCCGCTCGCGTCAAGCTTCGGCCAGCTCGCGTCGAGCGGGATGTTCGAGGCGACCGGGCCTAGCTGGGTAGCGGCGAGGGCCATCGCCTCGTCGCAGAGCGTGCCGCCGGCGAACAGGCCGCGTAGCAGTGGCTCCCCGGCGCCACCCTGAACCGGGATTTCATGATCATCGCCCGAGGGGGCGGGAACCGGGATTTCATGATCACCGCTCGAGGGGGCGGGAACCGGGATTTCATGATCACGCGTTGGGTGTGCGGCTGCGTTGGCGGTGGGGGACCAGGTCGGCCACACCGGCACCTGCACGCCCAGGCGCTCGCACACCCGCTCGGCGGCACGCGTCAGATCGGGGAAGCCTTCGTCGGATCGTCCGAGGACGGCCCACTCGACGCCGAGGCCCAGGGAGGCGGCCAGCTCATCCAGCCGGTTCACGACGGCGGGGTCAGCCGGCTTGGACACGAGCACCACGAGCTCGGTGCCCTCGTCCCGGGCCAGGGTGCGCAGCGCCTGCTCGGCGGCGAGCCCGCCGACGTCCGCACTGAGGTCCCGGCCACCGAGACCAAGGCAGTGCCGGACACCGACACCTGCGGCGTCCAGGAGAGCGAGCAGCTGCTGCGCGCCGGTGCCGGAGGCCGCGACGAGCGAGACCGGGCCGGGGCGGACGACGTTCGCGAAGCCGAGCCCGACACCGCCGACGACGGCGGTGCCGCAGTCGGGGCCCATGACGAGCAGGCATCGACGGGCGGCCTCCTGCTTGAGGGCGATCTCGGTGTCGAGGGAAACGTTGTCGCTGAACAGCATCACCGAGGAGCCGGCCTGCAGCGCGTCCCACGCCTCGGCGCCGGCGCTGGCACCGGGCGTCGAGATGAGCACCAGCGGCGCGGGCTTGCGCTGAAGGGCGAGACCCGTTGTGCGAGCTGGGTCCTGCTGCGTCTCACCGGGTTCGTCGCGCCGCGTCAGGGCGGCCTCCATCGCGGCCAGGGCGGCCGACCGGGCGGTCTCGACATCGCCGTCGTCGAGATCGTCCTCGAACCGCAAGGCGATGACGAGGTCGTCGGGTGCCAGGGCGGGTAGGTGGAAGCCCATGCCCTCGAGCACGTCGAGGTTCAGCGGGGTGGCCATCGCGACCTGCGCCGCCTCGATACCGTCCACGGCGGCCACGGTCCGGCTCACCGACAACAAGGTGACCGAGTCGTGGTAGTGCCCACGACGGACCTCGACGTGCTGGGTGCTCATGCGCTCCTCCGTACGGTGGTTGCGGTCGGGCGGTCGTTCGAATCTGACGTCGGGGCCGACGCCGGTCCTGTGCTCGGGGCGGCGTCTGCGACGGCCAGCATCCCGGTCGCCAGGTCCGGGCCCGAGTGGTGGCCGATCGCGAGGAGGTCCTCGAACACGCTCCGGGCGCGGGCCTGCCTGCCCCCGGACCGCTCGTCGGGCAGGGTGCCGGCGAGCAGCCGCACAGCACGGACCACGGGTTCCGCGGCGCGCCCTTGCGCCGCCTCCCGCAACAGGGCGGCGGACACGACGGTGGTCCGTCGCCGAGCGGCCGCGGAGATGTTGCGGCACAACACCTCGAGCTCCACAAAGCGGTGGCCGGCACCGGCGACCCCGAGCGCGCGGGACATGAGCAGCAGGCCGGCGGTGACGTCGGCCCCGCTCGGGGTCAGACCGGGG
>JASBSH010000040.1 GCA_030149025.1 Actinomycetales bacterium
CCCCGGTCCGGCAGGTGGCCACCCAGGCGGCGGTGCTGCCGTACGTTGCGGCCGACCAGGAGGGTGGCTACGTCCAGCACCTCAAGGGTGTCGGCTTCTCCACCATTCCTACCGCCCTACGGCAGGGACAGCTGTCGACCGCGACCCTGCGGGCGGACTGGCGTGTGTGGGCGGGGCAGCTGCGGCGCGCGGGGGTCAACCTCGACCTTGCGCCGGTGGCGGACGTCGTGCCCGCGTCGGTCGGGACGCGCAACCAGCCGATCGGCCGCTACTACCGGGAGTACGGCCACACCCCTGCGGTTGTCGGGCCTCACGTGACGGCGGCCCTGCTCGGCATGCGTGACGCGGGGATCACCGCGACCGTCAAGCACTTCCCGGGCCTCGGGCGGGCGACCGGCAACACCGACACGACAGTCGGCGTGACGGACCCGACCACCCGCTACGACGCGTACCTCGGGCCGTTCAGCTCCGCGATCGGAGCCGGCGTGCCCCTCGTCATGGTCTCGACCGCCATCTACCCGGCGATCGACCGGACGACCGTGGCCGCGTTCTCCCACCTGATCGTCACCACGATGCTCCGGCACCAGCTCGGCTTCACCGGCGTCATCGTCTCCGACAGCCTGACCGCCGTATCGCTGCGCAACTTCAGCTACTCCACGCGGGCGATCCGTGCGCTCGACGCGGGCGTCGACATCCTGCTGGTCACCGACAACACGCCGATACCGACGATGACCTCCGCCATCGCGAACCGGATGCGCACGAGCCCGTCGTTCGCCTCCGTCGTCCGGACCGCAGTCCTCCGGGTCCTCACAGCGAAAGCAGCAGCCGGACTGATCCGTTCCTGAGCCGGGGCGGGCAGGTCAGTTCGGGGAGCGGAGGTGCTCCTCGAGGCTCGCGAAGATGCGCCGGGTGACGTCGACGGCCGCGTCCGGGTCGGCGTCCCTGCAGGCGCGGATCAGATCGGCGTGCCGGTGCACCGACCGGCGACCCGCGAGCGAGCCGAACTGCGCCTGCGCCAGCCGATGAAGGCGGGGCGCGTACCGCTTGATCGTCTCCGTCAGTGCCTGGTTGCCCGCCACTCGCACGAGGACGCCGTGCAGCGCGTCGTCCGCCTCGCTCGCGGCCTTCACGTCCCCGGCCTTGACCGCGGCGGCGAACCGCTTGTTGGCCGCCTGCATCTGCTCCAGGTCGGTTTCGGTGAGGAGCGGGACCGCCACGCGCGCGGCAAGCTGGTGCATCACGCGGACCACCGCGGCGGCGTCCCGGACCTCCTTCACGTCCATCATCAGGTCGACCTCGGCATAGGGGTCGATGCCCGGGGCCATGAGTCGTTCGGCGGCGAGCCTCTGCAGAGCGTCGTCTACCGGCGCGGCGGACAGTCCGAGCTCGGCGGCCAGATGCGGATCGCGAAGGATCTCCCCGGGGTCGACAGCTACGTTGCGCGTCTCCATGACGTCGTGGGCTCCGTCGCCGGGTTCTGACACGGACGCCAGGGTAATCAGGCGCCTAGCAGTGTGGGAGCCACAACCGCAAAAATGCTCGGTTCGGGTGACGGCTCACCGGTCGATACGCTCCGCCTCATGACGCAGGTGCTGGTGCTCAACGGGCCCAACCTCGGACGGCTGGGCGCCCGGCAGCCGGAGATCTACGGCTCCCAGACCTACGAGGACCTGGTGACCACGTGCCGGACGGAGGCCGAGGCGCTCGACCTGCGTGTCGACGTCCGGCAGACCGATGACGAGGCGCAACTGATCGCGTGGCTGCACGAGTCCGTCGATACAGGGGCACACGTCGTCCTGAACCCGGCGGCGTTCACGCACTACTCGTACGCGACGCGGGATGCGTGCGCAATGGTGACCGACGCGGGTCTGGTGCTCGTCGAGGTCCACGTGTCCAACCCGGCGGCGCGCGAGGAGTTCCGGCACACGAGCGTCGTGAGCGGTGTCGCGACCGGGACGATCGCGGGGTTCGGGCTGGACTCCTACCGGCTGGCGCTGCGTGCTGTCGCGGCGAAGGTCACGGGCTGATCAGTTCCACTGTCGGGAAGTAAGTGCGGTAGCGCCTGGGGTCTCGGCTGAGGAGGCGCCAGCCCTCGATGGCGGCGTGGGCGCCGATGTAGAAGTCGGGCAAGGTTGAGGACTTCGCGCCGCCTCTGCGCCGGTAGGCCAGAAAGGCCTTCCCGGCCAGGAACGCTGCTTCGGAGGGCAGGTGGGCGCGTTGAAGGAGCGTCGCCGGCAGGGCTTCCTCGAGCTCCTCGATTCGAGCGAAGCCCACGGAAACCTCGGCGTAGATCAGCGGGTTGATAAAGAGCGGTGCCGTGTCGGCGAGTCGTTCAAGAGCCCCTGCTGAGCGATCAGCCCAATTCTCGTCGTTGGTGGCGACGTCAAGCAGGACGTTGCTGTCTACCAGGACGCCGTTAGTCGTCATCGCCACGGGTCAGCGAGAGGATCTCATCCGTGGACATGCGTACCGTCGCGGAACCGCGTAGCCGGCGGGTGAGCAGGTGACCGCGCGTCGGCTTCTTCTGCGCGCCCTTGGCTGCAACAAGAACAACGGCGCCGCCCCGGATGACGAAGTCGACCTCCGTGTGGGGGAGCAGCCCGGCCTTCTCCCGGATCGCGGCAGGGATCGTGACCTGTCCCTTTGCAGTGATTCGCATGATCGATCCTTTCCTACTTGCAAAGGTAAGAATACGACGCTGCCGGGGTGCCCCGGTAGCATGGGCGGCGAATCCTGGGGCCGAGCCGGGCAACGACCTGCGCGGCGGGCGGTGGCCCACCCATCAGTCGACCGAGAGAGATCACACCTGTGGCGACGACCAACGACCTGAAGAACGGCATGGTGCTCAACCTGGACGGCCAGCTGTGGTCAGTCGTCGAGTTCCAGCACGTGAAGCCCGGCAAGGGCGGCGCGTTCGTGCGCACCAAGCTGAAGAACGTGCTGTCGGGCAAGGTCGTCGACAAGACCTTCAACGCCGGCACGAAGGTCGAGACCTCCAACGTCGACAAGCGCGACATGCAGTACCTGTACAAGGACGGCACCGACTACGTCTTCATGGACACGTCGACGTACGACCAGATCCACATCAGTGAGGCAACGGTGGGGGACGCGGCCAACTTCATGCTGGAGAACCAGGACGTCGTCGTCGCCATGCACGAGGGCACGCCGCTGTACATCGAGCTGCCGACCTCCGTGGTCATGGAGATCACGTACACCGAGCCGGGCCTGCAGGGTGACCGGTCCACCGGCGGCACGAAGCCCGCGACGATCGAGACCGGCTACCAGATCCAGGTGCCGCTGTTCCTCGAGACCGGTACCAAGGTCAAGGTCGACACCCGCTCCGGGGAGTACCTGGGCCGCGTGAACGACTAGTGGCCGCTCGTAGCAAGGCCCGTCGCCGCGCCCTGGACATCCTCTTCGAGGCCGACCAGCGCGGTGTCGACCCCCTCACGCTCCTGGCTGAGCGGGCGGGGAACACGGAACGGCCGGTGCCGCAGTACGCGGTCGACCTGATCGAAGGTGTGCAGGGCCACCGTGGCCGGATCGATGAGCTGCTTGCCACCTACTCCCACGGTTGGACCGTCGAGCGCATGCCAGCTGTCGACCGTCAGGCGTTGCGGATCGGGACCTTTGAGCTGCTGTGGTGCGATGACATCCCCGACGCGGTGGCGATCGACGAGGCGATCGAGCTGGTCAAGGAGCTGTCGACCGACGAGTCGCCGTCGTTCGTGAACGGGTTGCTCGCCCGGTTGTTGGAGATGAAGCCGACGCTGTTGGTGTAGGTGCTGCCGCCCAGGGATTGCGCCTTCGTCAGCTGACCCGTGCGACTTTCCCGCTGCGACACGCCGGCGTGTTGCCGCCGGGAGGTCGCACAGGTGCAAGAGCGGCCGGCCCTGGATGCGG
>JASBSH010000048.1 GCA_030149025.1 Actinomycetales bacterium
GTCTCCTCCTGCACGCGCGCGACGCCACCGGCACGGATGAGCGACTCGACACGCCAGGCGGTGGCGACGTGGGCGGGACGGGTCAGCGTGACCGTCACGACGCGGCTCCGTCCTCGAGACCACCGAGCTGGATGTCGAAGACCTCGCCCAGACCTGCTCGACGGAGCATGTTCAGGCTGTCCTGGCTGGGCCCGCGGACCGTGACGTGCCCGCCGCGGGCGCGACAATGCCGTTGGGTCCAGAGGAGGGCCGCGACCATGGCGGAGGAGAGCCGCGAGACACCGGCGATGTCGACGACCACGTGGCAGGGACCGGCGATGAGGTGCCCGCGCACGACGGAACGCAAGGTGGTGAGACCTTCGATGATGGAGTCCTCGCGCAGCTCGATGACCACGCTCCTGAGCCCGACAGGCCGGTCGAACACGTCGACCGCCCCGATGGCGGGCCTCGCACCGACAGTCTGGTCCATGCCGTCGAGGGTGCCGTGCACATGTGTCGACCGACGCGTCGCGGAGTTTACGGTCGTGTGACAAGTCGGTGACCGGCCGGCGACGCGCCCCTTCATTGGACTCGGAGATCGGCCTGGGGCGTCCCCCACCTGGCACGATGTCGGCGTGTCCGCTCGTCTGCTGGTCGTCGAGGACGACGACGGGATCCGCACCGCGGTCCGCCTCGCCCTGCTCGACGAGGGATACGAGGTGCACGCGGTCTCCTCCGCCGAAGAAGGCCTCGAGCTGCTCCGCACCACCGGAGTCGACCTGATGCTGGTCGACCTCATGCTCGGCGGGATGGACGGTTTCAGCTTCATCCGCGCCGTCCGCCCGCAGCACGATGCACCGATCATCGTCGTCAGCGCCCGCAACGACACCCACGACATCGTCGCGGCGCTCGAGGCGGGTGCCGACGACTACGTCACGAAGCCGTTCCAGCTCAAGGAGGTGACGGCCCGGCTGCGTGCCCTGCGGCGTCGCGGTCCCGTCCAGATGGGCGCGTCGACGTCCTCGGCGGCGCGAGCGGCGCCGGCACCAGCGGCCACGTCAGTTGCCCCGGCGGGCGTGCCTGGGCGCGACATCGTCGTGCTGGACGCCGGCCACGGCCCGTTGGTTTTGGACGTGACCGCCGGGCGGGTGCTGCGGGGGGATGACGAGGTGCACCTCACCGTCACCGAGTTCCGGCTGCTGTGCGAGCTGGCGTCGCCCCCCGGAAGGGTGCTGAGCCGTCAGACCCTGCTGAGCAACGTGTGGGACCGCGGCTTCTTCGGCGACGAGCGGATCGTCGACGTCCACATCCGCAGGCTTCGCACCAAGATCGAGGGGGACGCGAGTCGTCCCGAGCTGGTGGTCACCGTCCGCGGGCTGGGATACCGCCTGGACGTGCGGTGATGCCGACTCCGGTGGTGCCGGGGTGGGTCCCGACGTGAGTGCGAAGGTGAAGCGCGCGAACAAGCGCAGGCTCGGCCTGAGGGCGACGGTCACGCTGTCGTTCGCCGCGGGTGGCCTCGTCCTGTCGACCCTGCTTTCCGTGGGCACGTACTTCGTCGCGCGCCAGTACCTGCTGGACCAGCGTGAGCAGGCGGCACTGGGCCAGGGGTTCGCGGACGCCGCCTTCGTCCGGGACGGACTGCTCACCGCGGGACGCCCGGTCAGCGACGTGCTCGGCACGGTCTCCCCACCGGCTGACTCCGTCGTGTTCGTGCGCCGTGGTGGGGAGTGGTACTCCACGTCGCTCACCGCCCGATCGGAGTCCGTGCCGGCCGCGTTGCTCGACCACGTGGCAGGTGGCGGTGCCGCGGTGGGGTGGGCACAGGTGGACGGGCGCGGCGCCGTCGCAGTGGGCATCCCGATCCCCGCTGTCGACGCCGAGTTCTACGAGCTGACGGTCACCAGTGAGCTGCGAGGCACCCTCGACACGCTCGGAACGGTGCTCACGTTCTTCGCGGTGACGACCACGTTGGCCGGAGCGCTCCTCGGGCGCTGGGCCGCCGGAAAGGTGCTCGCCCCGTTGGAGGACGTCGCCGGCGCCGCCGCGAGTATCGCCGCCGGCGACCTCGGCACCCGGCTGCCGACGACCGAGGACCCGGAGCTGGTGACCATCATCGGCTCGTTCAACGCCATGGTGGACGCGCTGTCCGAGAGGCTCGAGCGGGACGCGCGGTTCAGCGCCGACGTCAGCCACGAGCTGCGTTCCCCGCTCACGACGCTGATGACCAGCGTCGGGCTGCTGGAGGCGCGGCGCCACGAGCTGCCCGAGCAGTCGCGGGAGGTGCTGGACCTCGTCGTCCGGGAGCTCGAGCGGTTCCGCCGGGCTCTCGACGACCTGCTCGAGCTGGGCCGCCTCGACGCAGCCGCGCTGGACCGTGCTGCTCAGGAACGGTCCCTGGTCGACGCCCGCGAGCTCGTCCGGCACGCACTGTCCGGCGCGGGGCGGTCCTCGGAGCTGCTGTGCACGTCCGAGCAGTCGCTGCCGGTGCTCGTCGACAAGAGCCAGCTCAACCGCGCGTTGGTGAACCTGTTCGAGAACGCTGACCGGCACGGAGACGGGTTGGTCGAGGTCGTGGTCGGCAACGGCGCAGGCCGTGACGGGAGCGACGTGGTCATTTGCGTGGCCGACGCGGGGCCCGGTGTGCCGGTCGGCGACCGGCAACGCATCTTCGAGCGGTTCGTGCGCGGCGGGTCACGAGGGTCGCTGCCGGGCACGGGTCTGGGGCTCAGCCTCGTCGCCGAGACCGTCAGCGCCCACGGCGGGACCGTGTCGTGCGACGACTCCCCGCACGGCGGGGCGCGGTTCGTGGTCCGGCTGCCGGGTGCCGACGACGAGGCCA